>JAQUMZ010000406.1 GCA_028717865.1 Elusimicrobiota bacterium
AGACCGCGGGCACGCCCAAGGGCGAATTCCTTATGGCTCGCGTGCACGCTCCGGGCGAGGCCGCGACCAAGGTCCTGGCCCGGATCATCCCCGAGATCGTCGCGAGCCTGGAGTTTCCCAAGACCTTGGAGTGGGAAGCCTCGCGCTTCCGTTTCGGCCGTCCCATCCGGGGCCTGGCCGCCCTTTACGGCAAGAGCGTCGTCGCGGCGCGCTTGGCGGGCGTGCGCTCCGGGCGCACGCTGGGCGGGTTGGGCCGCAAATCGGCGTCTTTGACCGACGCGGCGCGTTATCGCGAGTGCCTGCGCGACCTGCTGGTCCTGGCCGATCCCGAGGAGCGCCGGCGCGAGCTGCTCAAGCGCCTGGAGGCCGCCGCGCGCGGCGCCGCAGGCCGGCTGGACCTCGAGGGCGGTCTTTTGGAGGAGACGGTGTTCATGACCGAGCATCCCGTGGCGGTGGCCGGGCGTTTCCGCGACGACTATCTCGCCCTGCCCGCGCCCCTGCTCAAGATGGTGCTCAAAAGCCAGCTCAAGTTCTTCCCCCTGCTCGGAGCCCGGGGCCTGCTGGCCGCCTTCGTCGGCGTGCGCGACGGCGCCAGCGAGGGGCAGAGCCTGGTGCGCGAGGGCTATGAGCGGGTCCTGGCCGCGCGCCTGGCCGACGCGGCCTTCTTCGTCGGCCGCGACGAGAAGACCACGCTCGAGTCCAAATTGGCGGGGCTGGCCCGCGTGACCTATTATCACAAGCTCGGGTCCATGGCCGACAAGGCCGGGCGCGTGCGCGCCCTGACGGGTTGGCTGTGCGCCGAGCTCAAGCGCGAGGATCTGCCGCTCAATGAGGCCGCCGCGGAGGCCGTCGCCCGGCTGGCCTACGCGGACCTGGTCTGCGAGACCGTAAAGGAATTCCCGGAACTGCAGGGGCTCATGGGCGGCCATTACGCCCGGCACGACCGCCTGGAGGAGCGCGTGGCCCTGGGCGTCGAGGAGTTCTACCTGCCCTCGGCGGCGCGCTCTCCCCTGCCGACCACCCTGGAGGGCGCCGCCGCTTCCCTGGCGGGCAAGCTCGACAGCCTGGCCGGCCACTTCGCCGTCGGAAACGTTCCGACCGGAAGCGCCGATCCCTTCGCCCTGCGCCGCCAAGCCGTGGGGGCCTTGCGCATCGTGCTGGAAAAGCAGCTGCCCTTGGATCTGGAGGCGGCCCTGGCCCAAGCCCTGGAACTTCTGCCCGCCGCGCTCAAGCTCGACGCGGCGGCGCGCCGCGCGGCGCTGGCCGGTCTGCGCGAGTTCCTCTGGGGGCGGGCCCAGGCCATGTTCGAGGAGCAGGGCTATCCGGTCGGCGAGATCCGTTCCGTGGCCGACGGCGGCCTGCGCCGCCTGCCCGACACCTTCCGCCGCCTGGCCGCCATACACGCCTTGCGCTGCGATCCGGACTTCGAGCCCCTGGCCGCGGTTTTCAAGCGCGCGGCCAACATCCTCAAGCAGGCCGCGCAGAAGGGCGAGCCCGTGCCCGACTCCGGGCCCGAGCGCGGCGTCCTGGCCGAGCCCTGCGAGATCGCCCTGCTCGACGCGCTCGAGGCCGCCGCCGCCGGCGTCGAGGCGCGCCTGGCCGAGGGAGCTTTCGAGGAGGCCTTGCGCGCGGTGGTCGCCCTCAAGCCCAAGCTCGACGCCTTCTTCGAGGGCGTCATGGTCATGGCCGAGGACAAATCCCTGCGGGTCCAGCGCCTGGCCCTGCTGGCCCGCCTGGTGCGCCTGATCAAGCGCCTGGCGGATCTCTCGGAATTATAGGCGGGGACGTAGGTGGGGACGGGCCTTGCTAGTTTTGCGTTGTGGGGACAGTCCCCGTTTACATGGGGACTGTCCCCGTTTACTTCAGCGGAGTTTCTGAAGTTCCTGAAAGCGTGGCACCAACGTCGGCCTTGACCTTGCGGATGACCAGGGCGCGGATCTTGGGCAGCATGGCGTAAAGGTATTTGCCGGGGCAGGAGTTGTAGCGGGCATAGTCGCGGTGCCCCAAGAGAAACGCCTCGGAATCGACGTCCATCTTGTCGCGCTTGGCCACCGCCGCCGCAGCCTTGATCAAGGCCAGCACCTGGGGACCCGTGGGCACCTGCTTGTTGAAATCGCCCACCAGCGCGATGCCGACGTTTCCGTCGTTCTGGGCCCTTACGTGGGTGCCCCGGACGCCCGGCGGCACGCCCTCGAGAATGCTGCTGCCGTCGTAGATCAAGTAGTGGTAGCCGATGTCATTCCAGCCCTTGCTGCGATGAAATTTTTGGATGTCGCGCGCGCTTTGAGCCGCGGGTCCCTCGGTATGGTGGATCGTGATCCGGTAAGAGGCGATGTCCGATTGGACGGCGCGCGCCTTCCGGGCGCCCCAGCTTATGCGCGAAACCACGTCAAGCACCGGGAGCGTCGAGAGGTCCTGGGCGGCCTCGAGCTGGGACAGCTGCTGCTCCAGGGCGGTCTGGGCGGCCCGGTTCGCCTTGCGCAGGGCCTTCGGCTGCCGCGATCGGTCCCGGCGCGCCAGCAACTGCGGACCCGGGTCCGGCACCTCGCCGACCAGGGGCTTGGGCTTGCCCGCCCGGGACAGGCTCAACGGCGGGCGCGACCCGTTGTAGGCGAAGGTCGCCGCCACGGCGGGCGCCGAGCGCAGTTCTTGGGCGGCGTTATCGAACAAGACGCCGGCGGTGTGCTTGAGGTTCTCGAGATCGAAATCCGAGGCCGTCTTGGGGGCGGCCGCGGCCGGTCCGCCGGCCTGGCTCGCCGCGGCGAGGAACTGGGCCGCCCGCGCGGTCTGCGGAGTTCCCCCGTCGGCCTCGGCGGCGGGGCGGGCAGGCGACCAGTAGCGGGCCTGGGCGGCCGGCGCCTGCTCTTCCTCCTCTTCGTCGCAGGCGGAAAGGCCCGTCAGCAGGATGCACAACAAAAGCCCCGTTCTGCGCATACGTGAGAATAGG
>JAQUMZ010000407.1 GCA_028717865.1 Elusimicrobiota bacterium
GCCGTCGCCTTCCATGTCGACGAGGTGAGGCTGCCCAACGGCAAGAAAGCCACCCGCGAATATCTCTTCCATCACGGAGCCGTTGGAGTCCTGCCCTTTCTCGACGCCAACACCATCGTCCTAGTGCGCCAGTACCGCTACCCGGTCGGCCGGGTCACCCTGGAGCTGCCCGCGGGCAAGCTCGACCGCGGCGAGTCGCGCTTGTGCTGCATCCGCCGGGAGCTGCGCGAGGAGACCGGCTACGCCGCGCGCCGCATCCGGCACCTGCTCGACTACTGGCCCACCCCGGCCTTCTCCAACGAGCTGCTGCGCCTTTACGTGGCCGAGGGCCTCGTCGCGGGCCGCCGCTGCCCGGACCACGACGAGTTCATCGAGGCCGTGACGATCCCGTTCGCGAAGGCCCTGGCGCTCGTCCGCCGCGGCCATATCCGCGACTCCAAGACCGTCATCGCGCTCTTGGCCGCAAGCGGGGCGCGCCGCGCGCCGGGATGACCAACGAAGAAGCCGCCACCTGGGAGCCTTTTCTAAACTCGATTCCCCTCTTCTCCGGGCTGGCCCGCGAGGACGTCCTGCGCGTGGCCGGACGCATGCAGCAGCTGTCCTTGCCCAAGGGCTCGGCGCTCTACTCGCAAGGCGACGAGCCCAACGCCTTCTACATAATAACCTCCGGCCAAGTCCGCCTGGTGCGCGCCATAGGCCGCGCCGAGACGGTGGACGCCTTCCTCGGCCGGGGCGAGACCCTGGGCGAGGGCGGCCTGATGACCGGCGAGCCCCGAAACAACACCGCGCGCCTGGACACCACCTGCGAATTCCTCAAGCTCAAGCGGACCGATTTCGAGGAAGTCCTGCGCGAGAATCCCGCCATCCTCCTGCATCTTTCCCAGATACTGGCCCGGCGCTTGGTGCGCGCCGACAGCTCCGGCGCCTCGGCCCAGGCGCAGCTGATCGCCTTCGGCTCCGGCCCCAAGCCCGAGGCCGGCGTCCTGTTTTGCGCGCACCTGGCCCTGCAATTGGTCTCCCAGACTCGGCGCCGGGTCCTGCTCATCGATTTCGCCCTCCCGGAATCGGGCTTGGCGCGCGCCCTGGGGCTGCCGGACGGCGCCACCCGGATCCCGCCGCAAGCCCAGGACCGCGATCCCTCCTGGGTCGTTCCCCAGCTGCGCCGCCATCCCTCGGGCTTGGCGCTGCTGAGCATCCCCGCTCCGGATCTGGGCGGACGGCCTTACAGCGGGCTCTACCGCCTGCTCAACTTCCTGCGGGAAAGCCACGATCTGATCCTGATGCGCCTGGGCGATCCCCCGGGGGACGTGGAACGCACGGTCCTGGCCGAGTCCGACCACGTCCTGCTGGCGGGCGGACCGGCCGCGGGCGACGCGGCCGAGCTGCGCGCGGCGGTGCCGGAAACCGGAAGGATTCTCGAGCTTTGGCTGGGCGAGGCGCCTCCCGGCGAGCCCTCCGGCCGCGAACGGGCCTTCGTGCCCTGGCCCTCGGCTTTGGGAGAAAGATTCTCGAAGACGGGCTCGCCCTACGCAGCCATGGACGGCCAGCCGCGCACCCTGCGGGCGCTCGAATCGCTGGCCCGCCGGCTCGGCGGCTTGCGGGTGGGTTTGGCCTTGGGCGCGGGAGCCGCGCTGGGGCATTCATACATCGGGATGCTCAGAGTTTTCGCCCGCGAGCACATCCCCGTCGACGTGGTGGCGGGCACCTCCGCCGGGGCCCTTATCGGAGCCTGGCTGGCCTCCGGCATGTCCCCGGAGGAAATGGCCGTCAACGCCATGCGCATGGACAAGTACTGGCTTTATGAAAATCTGTTTCTCGACCTCACCGTGCCGCGCGCGGGCCTTTTCGGCGGGCAGACCCTGCTGCGCTATTTGCGCGGCTTCTTCGGCGAGCGGGAATTTTCCCAGCTCGAGCTGCCTTTCGCCTGCGTGGCGACCAATATCGAGACCGGCGAGGAGGTGGTCCTGCGCGAGGGCCGGGTCGCCGAGGCGGTGCGCGCCTCCTGCGGCCTGCCCATGATCTTCACGCCCATCGAGCACAACGGACGGTTCCTGGTCGACGGCGGGCTGGTCGATCCGGTGCCCACGCGCGTGGCCGCGAAGCTGGGCGCGGACATCCTGCTCGCGGTCAACCTTACCTTGCCGGCCGGACTGCGCAACACGCGCCGGCCCCGCCGCCGGGAAGGGCTGCTGGAGGCCTCGCTCGAGCTGGATTTCGCCCGCCTGCGGGAGCTGACCCTGCCGGCGGCGCTCAAGGCCCCGAACATGTTCCAGGTCGTGCTGCAGACCCTGCACACGATGGAATACGAGATCGCCCGCTCGCGCGCCGAACTGGCCCATGTCGCCATCGAGCCGGATCTGAGCGATTTCCAATGGACGGAAACCCACCGTTCCCGGGAGATCATCCAGGCGGGGGAGCGCGTGGCCGAGCAATACGTCCCCCAGATCAAGGCCTTGCTGCCGTTCTTCACCCAGCTCAGCAAGGTTCCCCGGCCGCCCGCTTCCCCCCTGCGCGGGTAGAACTCCTCGCGATCCGGCCGTCAGGGATCGCGAGGCCGGCGCGGGCCGCAGCCGTTAAACCCCCTCGCGATCCGCCAGGATCGCGAGGCCGGCGCGACCCTTCCTTAGTCGCGCCGATAGTATTGAGTTCGGTGGAAATGGACGAAAAATCGCCCAACTCCATGGTTCCGCATACCGCCCGGCGCGCGCACGAGGAACAGGGCGCGCGCGGGTTCGCGCGCCGCACGACCGCGCGCGAACCTTGGTACGGCGGGAGCCGGCGGAAGGCGGCATGTGTCCACATAGTGTGTCCGGACACACATGTGGACGGGCGTTTCCAACGGAGGCCGTCCTTGACCCGGGCCCGCCTGCCTCTTTGGCCGTTAAATCCCTCGCGATCCGCCAGGATCGCGAGGCCGGCCCGACTATTCCTTGG
>JAQUMZ010000408.1 GCA_028717865.1 Elusimicrobiota bacterium
CGCCCGACGGCCGCGCCCGCGCGAAGCGCGGCGTGATCCACAGGCCCGACCCCAGCAGGACCAGGCAGGCCGTCAGCAGGGCCAGGGACGCCGCGTGGGCGCCCTCCTCGTCTTCGGCGGCGGCGGCCCTGCGCTTGGACGCCAGCGCCAGACCGGCCGCCAAGGCGGGGAGCAGGAGCATGGCGGCGCCGTGCACGCGCCAAAGGCGCCCGCCGCCCAGGTCCATGAGCCGCCAGACGGTGAGAGCCTCCAGGATCGCCCAGGGCAGCGTCAAGGCCGCCAAGGCCAGGGCCACGAGGGGGCAGCGATCGCGCCCGGACCCCGGGGACGCCCCCGGCGGCGCGGCGGCGGGCGCCGGGTCGGACGGGGACGCCGGCTGCGGCCGGCTGCGCATGATCTCGAGCAACTGGGCGCAATCGCGCAGCCGCGTCCAATCCTCCTCGCTGGAAGCGCCCTCGGGGGAGACGAAGGTGTCCTCGTCGACTTCCGGGATCTTCCGCAGCTGGGCGGCCGTGAACGGCCCGTAAGTCTGGCGGTTGATCCGGATCCAGTAGCGCGGCATCATGATTCGGCTATTGTATCCAAATTGCCGCCGACTTTCAGTGCCCGCCGGACTTTCTGAAGTTATTGAAAGCGTGGCACCAACAAAACGATATAATGAGGCGATGAAGAGGGTCGCGGTGGTGGGCGCGGGGGCCTGGGGCACGGCCTTGGCCGGCCACGCGGCGCGCCTGGGCCACGAGGTTTGCCTGTGGGCCCACGAACCCGAGGTCGTCGAATCCGTAAACGACCGCCATGAGAACGCGCTGTTTCTGCCCGGGATAGGGCTGCCGGCCGGACTGCGCGCGAGCGCGGATTTGGCGCAGACGCTGGCCGGAACCGAGATCGTTATTTTCGCCCCCCCGGCCCAGCACTTGCGCGCCGTTTCCGCCGCGGCCGCTGGGCATGTCGCGGCCGGCGCGCTGGTGCTGGTAGCCTCGAAGGGCATCGAGGAATCTTCCCTCAAGCTGCTTTCCGACGTCATGGCCGAGACCATCCCGCGGGCGGCGCCGACGCGCCTGGGCTTCTTGTCGGGGCCCAGCTTCGCCGCGGAGGTGGCGCGCGGCCTGCCCACGGACGTCGTGGTGGCGTCCCGGGAGATGGCCCTGGCCCGGGAGGCGCAGCGCACCCTGCATGCCCCGGCCTTCCGCGTCTATGCCAGCGACGACGCGGCGGGCGTGCAGGTGGGAGGGGCGCTAAAGAACGTAATCGCGGTAGCGGCCGGAGCCTGCGACGGCCTGAAGCTCGGCACCAACGCCCGCGCCGCCATAATCACGCGCGGTCTGGCCGAGATCACCCGTCTCGGCGTCGCCTTGGGCGCCTCCCCCCTGACCTTCCTGGGGCTGGCGGGGGTGGGCGACCTGGTCCTGACCTGCACGGGAGAACTGTCGCGCAATCGCGCCCTGGGGCTCAGCCTGGCCCTGGGGACGGATCCCCGCGCCTATATCGCGGGCCGCCGCTCGGTGGCGGAGGGCTTCTACACCTGCGCCGCCGCCCACGCCCTGGCCGGCAAGCTCGGGGTGGACATGCCCATATCGGAGCAGGTCTACGCGGTGCTGCACCGCGGCCGGCCCCTGCGCGAGGCCTTGCGCCGCCTCATGGAGCGAGCCTCCAAGGAAGAACTGCTGGGCATCCGCGCTCAGCGGTAGCGGCGCTCCACGGTCACGACCCGGCCGTTCTCGAACGTGATGCGCATCGTATTGGCTCGAGGCTCCCCGGCGGCGCCTACCCCCACCCCCATGGGTCCGGCGGCGAAACCGTAGCCGAAGCCCACCACGGCCGACTCGCCGCCGTAGACCCAGACCTGCTGCTCGGCTTGCGCGGTCTTCTGGCTCCAGACCCGGTCCGGCTTGCCGAGCGCCATATAGACCTGCTCCGACGTGAACCCGATGTCGGCGACACCGTGCCGGATCTTTTCCTGCACCTCGGGCGGGGAGGCCGCGAAGGCGGCCTGATTGCGCCGGATGCGCGAGGAGACGGTCTGGCAACCCGACAGCACCGCGGCCAACCCCGCCACGGCGAGCAGGCGGATCATATGTAGCGTCGCCGCGCCAGCCCGCGCCGGGCGTCGCGATAGGCCTGCGCGGCCACGCCCCTGGCCGCGCCCAGGGCCCCCGCCACCTTTAGCCGGGCCGGGATCCTGCGCAGCACGCGCGCGCCCAGGCCCGGGCCCGGCCGCCCCTCCCGCCGGCCGCGCGACGCAAGCAGCCCGGCCGCCAAACCGACCGCCGTCCCGGCTATGAAATACCGCCACGGCCGCGCGGCATCATCCTTGGTCTCCATGTCGGCACCTCGCTGCGCCGATCCTACCACCGATCCCGGGCGGGGCCAATGGCGGCGGCGTCACGAAAATATCTCTACGGCGTGCCGGCGCCCGGCTCCAGGCCCAGCCAACGCTCCACCAGGCGCACGGTCCGGGCCAGGGCCTGCGGGGAGCGCCCGGCGAGCATATGCTCCCCCGACAGCGCCACGCGGCGCGTCCGCGCCCGGCCGCGGCGCAACGCGCGCCGGAGCAGCTCGCGCGAGCGCGCCGGGACGATGGTGTCGTCTTGGGCCTCGATGAGCAGGACCCTTTGCTCCCGGCGCAGGCGAACGGCGTCGGCCTCGGGCCGCGGCGGACGCAGATAGAAAACGGCCAGGCTCGCGGCCAGGCCCGCGGCCGGGGCCGCCAGCGGCCCCAGCCGGCCCCGCCAGAGTTGGGCCAGCCTGTGGGACGCGGTCCCGCGGACATCGGCGAAGCCCTGCACCAGGACCAGGCAGCGGATTTCCGCATCCTCGGCGGCGGCGTGCAGGGCGAAGGGCGCGCCGAAGCTCGCGCCCACCACGCAGAGGCGGCCGGGATCCACCCCGGGCTCGCGCCGCAGGCGCCGGTGCAGC
>JAQUMZ010000409.1 GCA_028717865.1 Elusimicrobiota bacterium
CTGCAAGCCGGGCGCACGGGACGAAACGCTCCGGACCTGGCGCCGGCCTGGATGCGCGACTATCTCGTGGAGAAGCGACGCGAGCCTCTCGACGAAGACGCCATATCCGAATATTTTCCCGCCCCGGAGACGGTCCGGGGCGCCCTGGCCGCGCTCGAGCGGCTGTTCGGCCTTCGCCTGCGCCCGGCCGGATCGTCTTCCGAGGCCTGGCACCCCGAGGCCGGGCTTTACGAGGCCCGGGACTCAGATTCGGACGAGCTGCTCGGCACCTTTTACCTGGACCTCTACGCGCGCCCGGGCAAGCCCGAACGCCCGGAGGTTTTCGTGCTCTCCCGCGGACGCCGCCTCGCCGACGGCCGGTATCGGCCGCCCGCCTGCGCCGTGCTGGCCGGCTGGCGTCCCGCCGCCCCCGGACGCCCGGTCCGGCTGCGCCATGGCCGTCAAAGCGACCTGGAGGACTTTTTTCACGCCATGGGCCACGTCCTGTCCGTGCTGCTCTCCCGCTCCAAATACGGCCGCTGCTCCGGAGCCGCGTTCAGCCCGGATTTCGCGGAGGCCCCCGCCCTGCTGCTCGCGCGCCTGGCCTGGCAGCCGGATATCGCGATATGGATTTCGGGCCGCGGCGGCGACCCCGCCCAGCGCCTGCCCGCGGCCTGGCTCGGCCGCGCGGCGCAGGCGCGCGCGGCCGGCTCCAGCCTGGGCGCCCTGGAGGAGACGGCCTTCGCGCTTTACGACCTGCTGTCTCATTCAGGCGCCTCGCCCGGCGATCCGGGAGAACTTTACCGCGGCCTATTCCGGCGCGTGGCCATGCTCCCGGTGACCTCCGGCACCCATCCGGAAAACGCGGATGACCGCCTCGTCGAGGAACCGGGCCGCGCCGCCGCCCGCATCATCGCGGGACTGGCGGCCGAGGAGCTATGGAGACGCGTCAAGGAAGACGGATTGTCCAACCCGATAGCGGGACGGCGCCTGCGAACTCTGCTGCTGGAACCGGGAGCCGGCCGGGAAACCGCCTCGTTGCGCGCCTACCTGGACCGCCGGCCGTCCTGGCGCCTCGTTCCGGAGCCGTCCTCCTGGCCGTCCCGGCCCTGGGACACGGAGCCCCGGGAAAAGACCGCCGCCGCGGGCCGCCGCCTATTGCGCTAACCCTTTTTCTTGGAGCGGCCGCCGCTTCCGAAGAAGCGCAGCAGGGCCGCGCCGATGAGCGCGCCGATCAGCAGCCCCAGCAAGGCTCCCGCCGCCGAGTCGAAAGGATAGTGCACCCCGGCGTAGACGCGGCTATAGGCCACCAGGCCGGCGATGAGCAGGGCGGGCCAGCGCCAGGCGGGGTAAACCATGCCTAGCACCGTGGCGCCGGCGAACGAATTGGCCGCATGAATGGAAGGGAAGCTGTAGCCGCCGTGGCTGCGCGTGCGCAGGACCAGGGCCACCCCGGCCGGTTCGGGCCGTTGGCGATGGAATACCGGCTTAATGAAGCGGTGGGTCACGGCGTCGCAAAGGGCCACGGCCAGGACCATGGCCAGCAAGGCGCGCAGGGCCTTGCCACGGCCGGAGTATAGCCACCAGGCCAGGGCCACCGGCAGCGCCCCCCAGACGGCTATGCGGCTGCGATTGAGGTCCGTCAGCCAAGGGAAGAAGGCGTCGAGCCAGGGGCTGGTCCAGTCGTGATTGACGCGGTGAAAGAGCGCCGAATCGATGCCGCGCAGAAAAGACAGAAGCCCGTTCATGGCGCGGGCAGATTATACAAAACCTCATTCCTCAGGCATCAGCCATTAAACCGCCTCGCGATCCCGCCGGGAAATTACCAAATACGTGCAATACGTAAATACGTGAAAGCGGGGCACCATAATTGATATTGTCTCCGCGATGAATCTTCTGGTTTCCTTTATAGTCCTGGGCCTGGTCGCCACCGCGCTGGGCGGGCTTACGCCCCTGGCCGCGCATCTGCTTTCCCGCGACGGCCTGCGCCGCATCTTCGCCTACCGTTCCGGGATTTTGGTGGCCGTGACCTTCCTGGACATCCTGCCCGAAGCCTGGAAGTTCCATCCCACCCTGGCCGGCTCGGGCGCCATGACCGCCTTTCTGCTCTTTTACATCGTGCAAAACTTCACCATGGTGGACTCCTGCACGGAATACCTGGAGGATTGCCGCACGCACGCCCTGGGCTTGGCCGCCCTGGCCGGGCTGTTCTTGCACTCGTTCATGGACGGCTTCAACCTCTCGGTTTCGTTCGCCGCCACGGAGACCGCCGGCCTGGCGGTCGGCGCGGCCATGACCCTGCACAAGCTCATGGACGGCTTCACCCTGACCACGGTCTTCCAGCAGGCCGGCTATTCCCGCGCGGGCGGCTGGTGGGGGCTGGCCTTCATGGCCGCGGCCACGCCCCTGGGCGCCGCGGCCAGCGCCGCCGGCATTTCGCACCTCAACCCCGCGGCCGCGGCGGCGCTGCTCGGCGTGGCCGGGGGCTCGTTCCTCTACCTCAGCGCCGCCGAGTTCGCGCCGCGCCTGCACCGGCCGCACGATCTGCCCGCCTTCCTGTCCTTCGGCGGCGGGGTCGTATCGCTGTGGCTGCTGCACCTCCTGGCCCATTAGAACTACTTATAGTCTGGGCGCCCCCTTTTTGGTAGAATTTCCCGGCTTCCAAGATTTTTCAAGGAGTCCCCATGAGCATTCTGTGCCTTAATTGCGGCAGCTCTTCCGTGAAGTACCGCCTCTACGACTGGGAGCGGCAGCGGACCCTGGCCGCGGGCGTCGTGGAGCGGGTGACCGTGGGCGGATCCTTCATCGCGCACGAAGCGGACGGCCGCGACAAGCTGACCATCAAGCGGGAATGCCCGGACCACAAGACGGCCATCCGGCTGGTCATGGACACCCTCGTGCACCCGGAGCACGGCGTCATCCCGGACACGCGGCGC
>JAQUMZ010000410.1 GCA_028717865.1 Elusimicrobiota bacterium
CCGGGACCCGCCCGCGCCCGAACCCCGGCGCGCGGACTTCTCGGCTCTCATGAGCTTCTACGTGGCGCACGTGCTCCGTGGGCAGGGGCTGGCCGGGATATCCGAGGACGACCTTCAAAACTGGGGCCGGGCCACGCAACGCTATCTGGTTGAGCAATCCCGCGCCGCGTCGCTGGAACGTATACACCGCATCGCGGACCGCATCGTCAACCTCAATCCTGATCCGAAAGTCCGCGGGGGCGAGAGGGAATGGATCATCGACCCGCAGACTAAGGAGCGGGTCAAGCTCATCGACAGTTCGGTCATGGCCCGCCACGGCTGGCTCAGGGAAACCCTCCTCCGCGCCTCCCAGTCCCAGGCCGAGACCGGCCGGGCCATAGGCACGGCTGAAGATCTGCTGCGGTTTTATCAGGAGCTTTCGGCTCCGGACATCGCCGCGGTCTACGCTCGCGGCGCCCGCAACAACCAACCCTGGATTGATATCGCCCAGGCCGTGGCCCTGGTGGCGAACTCCCAGGACCCGGCTTCCCTGCGCCATGCCATAGACGGGCTGCGGAACAAAGTGCATAACACGGGGCAGAGCTTCCTCGAATACGCCCCGGACGCCCGACAACTGCTCGAGTTCTTCGATCTGACCCGGCAAGCCAAAGACGGCGAGGACCTGGAATTCGCTCTTCGCTTCGCCGATCCAGAACTTGCCCGACGATTCCACGACGCCAACCAGTCAGCCTTGAATCAATAAGGAAAGGCCGGAGCCCCTTGACAAGCGGCTCCGGCCCTCTTGACACGTCAACGGCCAGGAAGTTTCTGCCCCAGAAGTATTTAGACGGGAACAAATTTTGTGTAGAAAAAAGCATCAGAAAATGCCTGGACGTGCTCCCGACCCCAGAAAACACCCCCCTTGGAGGCCGTTTACGGTTCCTTAGGAAGCGCCAGGGCCTGACCCAGGCCGGCCTCTCCCGGCGCACCGGGATCAGCCCCGCCACCATCTGCAAGCTGGAGCGCGGCGGCGAGACGGCCCACCCCGAGATCGTGGGCAAGCTCCTGGCTTATTTTGGCCGCGATGCCGCAGAGGCCTTTCCGGAAAGCAAGGATGCCGTGGACGAACTTATCCCGGTCAAGGATTTCGGCTCGTGGCTTCGCAATTTCAGAGTGCGGAAGGGGCTACAGCAGGTCGAACTGGCCAAGCTGCTTGGGATGTCCAAGGCCAGCGTCTCGGCCTACGAGCAAAACCAAACGAGACCAGGGAATGTAGTTCTCAAAAGGCTGCGCAAAGTCTTCAAGCTGAATGGGGAATTCGACAAGTTTCTATGATCTCGACCGACAAATTCTGGCGAGCCCGCTGCCGAGTTCCACTTTCTGGTGAAAAGGTATAATTCCACGAATGGACCGGAAAGACGTTGATCTCCTGATCCACGAGGGCGAAAGTCTTGTCGCCGAGTTCAAGGAGAAATACACCCCTCGAATAGATGAGGATATCGTAGCCTTTGCCAACACGCGAGGCGGGACGATCCTGTTGGGGGTCCGCGATTCTGACGGAGCAATCGTCGGAGAAACGCTGACCAACGATCTCAAGGCTCGGATCAACAGCCTTGCGCGCAATTGCAAGCCAAGCGTCTCCGTGAACATCTTGCGGCTCGGCGAGGTGGTTGCCGTCGAGATTTCGGAAGGAGACGAGAAGCCCTATAGCTGCGCCTCCGGCTATTATAGGAGGCTCAACGGAATGACTCAGAAGATGAGCCACGAGGAAGTTCGGCTCATGTTCCGGGAAAACGATCCTTTGCCCTTCGAGGAGCGGACGGTCAAGAGTTTCTCGTTTGAGGACGTGTCCCGGGCCAAGGTCCTCGCTTTCGCCAAGGCGGCGGGCGTCTCCATCGGCAAGACGGCTACGGTCGATTTCCTGCGCAGCCTGAAAGTCGCCGATGAATCCAAGGTGGCCAACGCGGGGCTGCTCTTCTTCGCCGCGGCCCCGCAAGACCATATCCGCCAAGCTCAGATGACGCTCATCGCCTTCAAGGGCACCGACAGGCTGCGCATCTACGATCGGCTGGATGTTCGAGACGATCTGCCGGCTCAATTCAACCAAGCCGTCCGTTTCCTCGAAAAGCATCTCAACGTCAGAAGCGAAATCAAGCGTTTCGACCGGGAGGACATCTACGAAATTCCCCTTGAGGCGCTGCGCGAGGGCCTGCTCAACGCCCTCATGCACCGCGACTACAGCATTCCCGGCACTCAGGTCAGCGTCGACATCTTCGACGACCGCGTTGAAATCACCAACCCGGGCGGATTGGTGAAGGGACTCTCCCAGAAATCCCTGGGCAGGGGCATCTCGATCAGGAGGAACGAGCTGATAGCGGACCTTTTCGCCCGCATACACAAGGTCGAACGGGCCGGCACCGGCATCCGGCGCATGCGGCAATCCCTGGCCGAGGCCGGTCTCAAGGCGCCGGAGTTCGAGATCAACGGATTCTTCCGCGCAGTGTTTCACAGGTCTCCGGAATTCTCGATGAAGGGGCCTGCCGCCGGTGCCCAGAAAAGTTCCCAGAAAGGTGCCCAGAAAAGTTCCCAGAAAATTCTGGCGCTGCTGGCCCGGCGAAAGGACGCCACGATAGATGATCTGGCGAAGGAGCTTGGAATCAGCTCCCGCGCAATCAAGAAAAATCTGCATAAGCTCAAGAAACAAGGCCTCCTAAGAAGGGTCGGACCGGACAAGGGCGGTCATTGGGAAGTCTCCGCCAAATGAAGCCGGGGCGGGCCGGCCGAGAGAGGCTAAAAACCATCCCCGCCCGCCGCGTGCGCGCGGAGCAGCATCTCGCATTCTTGACCTCGGCAAAGGCTTACGAGGCATATTTCGGGTACTGGGACTCGAAGCTTGATGATACGCCATGAAGCCGGCCGACCAGAGGCGCGAGGA
>JAQUMZ010000411.1 GCA_028717865.1 Elusimicrobiota bacterium
GACCGAATTTTCGCCAAGATCGAAAGTTATCGCGACTACGCCGTGGAGCTCCAGCGCGGGCTGACCGCAATTCCCGCCATCGCTCCGGCCAGCGGCGGGGAAGGGGAGCACGACAAGGCGGTCTGGCTCGACGCCCAACTGCGCAAGCTCAAGTTCGACGCGATCGACTGGCACGACGCCCCCGACCCCAAGGCCAAGAACGGAGCGCGCCCCAACATCGTGGCGCGCTGGCGCGGGCGCGACTCAAAAAAAACCCTCTGGATCATGTCCCACCTCGACGTCGTGCCTCCGGGAGAGCGCAAGCTCTGGAAGACCGACCCCTACGTCCTGCACGTCGAGAACGGCAAGCTCTACGGCCGCGGCGTGGAGGACAACCAACAGGCCCTGGTGGCCAGCCTGCTGGTGGCGCGCGCCATGATGGAGTGCGACTACCGCCCGCCCGTGGACCTGGCCCTGCTCTTCGCCGCGGACGAGGAGACCGGCTCCGACTACGGCGCCATCTATCTCGCCAAGCACCACGCGGGCATCTTCGGCAAGCAGGACGTGTTCCTGGTCCCGGACGGCGGCGAGGCCGACGGCTCCATGGTCGAGATCGCCGAGAAGTCCCTGTGGTGGGTCAAGATCACCACCCAGGGCAAGCAGTGCCACGCCTCCATGCCCGAGCTCGGCCGCAACGCCTTCAAGGCGGCCTGCGACCTGGCCCTGCGCATGCAGGGCCTCTACAAGAAGTTCGGCAAAAAGGACAAGCTCTATTTCCCGCCCATCAGCACCTTCGAGCCGACCAAGAAGGAGCCCAACGTCCCCAACATCAACACCCTGCCCGGCGAGGACGTCTTCTACTATGACTGCCGCGTCCTGCCCAACTACAAGCTCGAGGCCGTGGCGGCCGAGATCAAGCGGCTGGCCAAGGCCGTGGAGAAGCGCCACGGGGTCAAGATCTCGCTGGCGGACATGCAGCGCTCCGAGGCCGCGCCCCCGACCTCGCCCAAGGCCGAGGTCGTGCGCCTAGTCTCCGAGGCGATCCGGGAAGTCCACGGGGTCAAGGCCAAGACCATGGGCATCGGCGGCGGCACGGTGGCGGCGGTGTTCCGCAAGCTCGGCCTGCCCGCGGTGGTCTCGGCCAAGCTCGACGAGACCGCGCACCAGCCCAACGAATACTGCATACTGGACAATCTCATCGCGGACGCCAAGGTCTGCGCCCTGACCGCGCTGAAAACCTCGGCCTAGCGCCCTTGCCGACAGGAGAGTCGCGGGACTGGCGCGACCCCCGATTCGTCGCGCATTACAACGCCCTCTACGCCCTCGCGGCCGAGGCGGCGCGGCCTTATCTCGCCCGGCTGGCGCTCAAGCCGGAGGACCGCCTGGTTGATTTCGGCTGCGGCGACGGCTCCTTTCTCGCCCTGGCCGCGCCGCTGGTCGGCGAGGCCGTGGGCGTGGACGGCTCGCCGCGCCAGATCGAGCTGGCCCGCCTCCGGCTTGAGGGCTTCCCCAACGCGAAGCTCGTCCGCTCCGGGTTTCTCGAGTTCGCCCCTCGCGGCCGGACCTTCACGAAAGCCTTCTCGCGCAAGGCCCTCCACCACCTGACCGATCCGGATAAGGAGGCCTTCCTGCGCAAGTCGACGGACTGGCTGTCCCCGGGAGCGCTGTTCCTGATCGAGGACGGAATGTTCGACTTCGAGCGCCGGGACTTGGAAGAGAACATGCCGCGCGTCATGGAGCAGGCCCGGGCTCACTTCGGAGCGGCCTGGGAGGCCAAGGCCGGAGACTTCCTGCATTCCCTGCGCGAGGAATTTCCCACCGGCCAGGATTTCTGGGCGCGGGCCCTGGCCGCCGCGGGCTTCCGCGTGCTCGAGCGCTGGCAAAAGACCTGTTTCCTGGGCGGCTTGCTGGCGCTGCGGGAAGGCCGATGAACCTCCTGGAGCCCGGCTGCCTGGGCACGTGCTGGTACGGTAAATACCACTACCTGGAGCCGTGGGCGGGCTGCGCCCACGATTGCCATTACTGCTACGCCCGCTTCCGCGCCCCGGTCAAAGAGGAGCTCTCCCGCTTGAACACCTCCTTCGACCGGCCCCGCCCCCTCGCGCCAGCCTCGGACCTGCCCAGGCTGGTCGCCGACGCGGTCCGCTCCCGTGACGCGCGCATAGTCAAGCTTTGCCGCTATACCGACGCCCTCAACCCCGGCTTCGTGCGCGACGGCCTGGCCTGGGAGGTGCTCGACGCCCTGGCCGGCTCGCCGGTGGAACGAGTAATCCTGACCACCAAGGGGCTGCCCGACGAGCGCATACTGGCCCTGCTCCGCAAGCGCAAGGCGAAGTTTTCCTACAACGCCGCGGCCCGCCCCGCGGGCCTGGATTTGGAGCCCGGCCTGCCGGCCCTGGAATCCCGCCTGGAGGCGGCCGCCGCGCTCGCGCGCGACGGCGTCAAGACCACGATCCACCTCGACCCGCTGGTCGCCGGCCTCGACGACGGCGAGCCTCTGGCCGCGCTTCTGGCAAGCCTCAAGCGGCTGGGGCTGCGGCGCGTCATGTTCTCCTACCTCCTGCTTTCGGACGACATCCTAGCCCGCCTGAGGCAAAAGCTGCCGCCCGGGACGTGCGCGCGCCTGGCCGGGGCCTACGACCTGTCGCGCGCGGACGAGTACCTTCCCGGGCAGCGCGACAGCGCCTCCTATTCCCTGCGCAAGGACGTCAAGCGCGCCTGCGTCGCGCGCCTAGCCGAGGCCCTGGCCGGCCTGGGCTTCGAATTCGTCATCTGCTCGCTCAAAAGCGCCCCCGGACCCGAGCGCGAAGAGTTCCGGCACGCGCATCCCTGCGACGGTTCCTTCTATGCCTAGGCTCTGGCTCATCAACGTCGACGAACTGGCCCCGCCGGAGGACCCTCATTTCGACGCCGTCTTCACGCCCGCGGTC
>JAQUMZ010000412.1:0-1658 GCA_028717865.1 Elusimicrobiota bacterium
AGACCTTGATGATCTCCCGGCCCTGGGTGTTGAGGATGCCGATCTCCACGACGTCGGTGTGGGTCTCGATGAGGCTGCGCAGCAGCTCCTGCTTGTCCTTCCATTCCATCTTCTTCTGCAGGGAGGACAGCGCGAAGGAAAGCTTGTCGTCGTTTACCTTGAAGAAAGAGTCCACCCGCTCGGCCAGCTTCTCCGCCGTCTTCGTGTGCAGCTCGAGGACCGCGGCCTGGATGCCTTTCTGGCTGATGTCCACGAGCCAGAAGGCGAGGAACGCCGCCGGTCCCAGGGCCAGGGCGCCGAGGACCAGGACGAACCTGCGGAACATCCCGGAGCGCAGCCACCTCATAGGCTCATAGGATAGGCCAAGTCCCCCCGGCTGTCAATACGAGGCCTATGGCCAGGGGCAATCCAGAAGCAGGGACTTCCGGGCCGGGGGCGCGATGATGCGCTTGACGGCGTCGGCGGCATAGAGAGCCGCGTCACCCTTCACCTTCCCCGTGCAGTTGGAACAATACTGCCTGATATTCTTGAGCCAGACCCACTCGATCCCGTATGCGCCCAGGGGGACGTCGTCGCAAGCATCTTCGCCCGCCATTCGAACTCCGCTCAAGATGCCCCGGGCCTCCTTGCCTTGCTCGTCCAAGAAAGGATCGGGGCAGTTCACGTGCGGCCAGCCTCTCGGTTCGGCATGCCTGGCCTCATGCAGCAAGGTGACGACCCTGTCGATCTGGGGCATCCTGTCCTTGAACCTATCATAGTTGCTCGTCAACCACATCCGAGGCCCATCCCTCACAAAAGCCACCGTCGAGAAGTCGTCGGTTTCCTTCTCGAAAGAAATCCTGCTTATTCGTGTCAAAAAGAAGCCCAGGTAGGCCCCGCCCTGGACCGGGCCGAAGACCTGCCCGTGGTAGCTCGACGCCCCGGAGCCCTCGATGCCCCGGGCGAAATCCAGGTCGGCAAGCACAAGGCCCTTGACCCGGGCGGGCACATCGAAATCGAAATTCAACGCCGACGCCGATGCCTGCGGCGGCCTGGTGCCGCGGACGGAGCCCAAGACCGTCCCGGCCCGCGGCCGCAGCTTCCCCAACTCTCGGGAGATCGTCTGGTCGAAGTCCTCCGCCCCGGCGCCGGCGGCGAAAAGCAATAGGACGGCCGTCAAAAAACGCAACAATCCCATAGCGTTTATCCCTGTGCGCAACGGCCATAGTATGGCGCCGGAAACCAAGCCTGTCAAGGGCGGCCGGCGTTACGCGAAGAGGCGGGAGCGCAGGATGAGCCCGAGGCCCAGCAAGGACAGGAAGGGCGCCGCCGCGAGCGCAGCGCCCGCGCGGCCGGCCCCGGGGCCTAGACGCGAACCCGGGGAACCGGAAAGGGAATAAGACGACGCGGCCTCGCCCCCGGGCGCGGCTTCTCCCGCCGCCTGCATGAAGGCGAAGGCCTCGGTATCGGCGCTTACGGCGCCCGGACCGGCGTAGCTCGCCGCCGGCGCGGCCACGGCGTCGCGCAGTTCGGGATAGTCGAAACCGGGCGCCGGACGCGCCGCCGCGGCGGCGGGAGCCGCCGGCTCCGGGCGCGCCTGCCAGCCGCGCAGCGCCGAGCCCGCCCAGTCCCGAAGCGACGCGGCCGCCGGCACTCCGGCCGTATAAAGCCGCAGGCTC
>JAQUMZ010000412.1:1668-2908 GCA_028717865.1 Elusimicrobiota bacterium
TGGCGATGAGGGCCACGCCGTCCTGGAGCCCGTAGGCCGCCGGTCCCGGCGCTGGGCGCCCCCCCGGCCCGGAGGCCGAAGCCTCCGCCGAAACGCGCAACGACGGCGGCGCGGCGTCCGCGTTCGGCCTCTCCGCAGTCCAAGGCGCCAAAACGAGGCCGGCGGAGGCCCCCGCGCCGTACATGACCCCGAAATCACCCAGCCCGCGCCGCGCCCCGGCGTCAGGCCCGGAGCCGGACGGCGGCAGCCCCTCGGTCAAAACGGCCATGACGCGCGCGCCCAGGAGCCGGGAGTCCTCTTGCGACCACGCGCCGGCTTGGGCCGGCGAGCGCAGCTCCGAGGCGAGGGCCCGCGCCTTGGCGTCCAGGCGCAGGGCTTGCCGGACCAATTCCGGCCGCCCGCCGCCGGGTCCGGGCCGCAGTTCCGGCTCGGCCAAGGGGGAGGCGGTGAAGGCCGGCAGCGCGGCGGGCGCGCGCCCCGGCTCGGCGGACCAGGGCGAAAGCCGGGCGCCCGGGGACTCGACGGCGGCCCCGACGGAAACAGCCCCGCCGATGGCGGAAGCGGGCAGGCGCGGCGGCTCGGCCCGGAACTCGACGGCGGCCCGCGGCGCGATCAAGCCGGTCATGCCCGGCAAAGAGCCCCGGAAATCGAGCGCGCCCCCGCCGAGCCGCGCGCCGGCCTGTCCGGCCGGGACGATCGCCACGGGACGGCCGGCGGGCGAGGCTCCCGAAACCTGGACGCCGGCCGCCACGGAAGCCGATGCCGCCGGGCAAGGAAAGCCGCAGGCATAGGCGCACAGGACCATGCCCGCCCAAAGACGGCTTTTCATATTATTACTCTACCACGACCCGCAGGCCTCGCTATGGGTCGTTCGGCCTCGCTTACGCGAGCAAAGGACCCACTAAAATGACGCATTAAACCGCGTCAATACCTTTATATGCCTGGCACCAGAAGTTGTTGATGGTGTGGATATCCGGTGCATTACCGTCTAAAGATTACAGTTTTGTAGAATAGCCTATATCTTTATATGCTTGGCACCGGCATAGGCCCTTGGCCTATTGCCCCTAGGCCGCCGAAACCGCGATTCGGCGACGTTTGAGCAGCCAGCGCAAGAGCGCCGCGGCCAAGGCGGCCAGGGCTCCGGCCGCCAGCCAACCCCACGCGAAGCCGGGGCCGGCAGGCAGGGCGCGCTCCAGGCTCCCGCGATAACCCTCCCACCAGGAAAGCTGCTTGCGCAGCT
>JAQUMZ010000413.1 GCA_028717865.1 Elusimicrobiota bacterium
GCGCCCAGCCTGCGCTACGTATCCCAAGAAACCCGCTACCCCCGCGTCGTGGACGTTTCCCCGGCCTGGCTCTGGCGGGCCTCGGATTCCTGGTCGTCGCTGCTGGCCCTGCGCCTGCGCAAGGTCGCGGCCGAGACGCTCGAAGTCTCCGGCGGCGCGGAACTGCGCTACGGCAAGCTCGCGGCCCTCCGGCTGGGGGCCAGCGACCAGGGGCTTTCCACCGGCGTGGGGCTGCGGCTGGGCAACACGCGTCTCGACTACGCCGCGCGCCTGCACGACCTGGGCATAGCGCACCTGGTCACATTCAGCCAGAGCTTCGGGCATACCCGGGAGGAACTCGAAGCGACCATCCGGCGCGGGATCAGCGAGTTGACGCGCTCCGAGGGCGCCCGCCTGGCCCGGGCCTATCTGCAGAAAGCCGAGGCCGAACTCGCGGACGACCGCGTCTCCGAGGCGCTGCGCAACTTCGAGGCCGCCGCCCTGCTCGACCCCGGCAACGCGGCCATCAAGGACCGCATCGCCGAGGTTTCCTCCCGCTGGGACGAGTC
This sequence comes from Elusimicrobiota bacterium, assembly GCA_028717865.1. Taxonomy (GTDB): domain Bacteria; phylum Elusimicrobiota; class Elusimicrobia; order UBA1565; family UBA9628; genus UBA9628. Next base: position 549 of record JAQUMZ010000413.1, read on the forward strand.
GCTCAAGCGCCAGATGGTGCTGCGCACCGCGACCCGGGCCCGCGAGCAGTTCGCGGCCGGCAACCTGCTGGCCAGCCGCCAGTACTGGAAAAGCGTCCTCGAACTCGACCCCGCCGACGCCGAGGCCCAGACCGCGCTGGCCCGCGTCGACCGGGCCCTTTCCCGCGACGAGCGCTCGCGGCTCGACGAACTGCGCCGGGCGCAAAGCGCCTCTGAAATCCAGGGGACCATCGCCATGGCCCGCTCCTTCCGCGAGCGCGGCCAACTGCGCCAGGCCCGCCTGGAGGCGGAGAAGGCGTCCGCCCGCTATCCCGAGGACGGCGTCATCCTGGCGTTCCTGGGCAAGGTCAAGGACGAACTGGCGGAGTTCCTCGCCCGCAAGTCGGCCGAGGCCGACCGCCTGGAGGCCGCGGGCGACCTGGCCGGGGCCATGCGCGCAGTCGAGGCCGCCCTGCGCGAGGACCCGGGCAATTTCAAACTCTCCGAAAAAGCGGTCCACCTGCGCGGCCTGCTGGCGAAAAGGCTCACCCCGGATGAGCGCAAGGCCGTGGAACAACGCTATTATAGGGCGGTGGAGCAATACCTGAAGGGCAACTACGCCGTGGCGGCGAAGTTCGCGGACGAGGTCCTGCGCGCCGACCCGTCCTCCGAGGCGGGCCGGGTGCTCAAGGAGAAGATCGAGGCGGCCGCGGGGTTGACGAGATGATATCAGGTCCGTTATGCCGTTCCACCCAGTCGCGACGCCGCCAGGCATCGCGACTCCGGATCGCCCCCCCGGGGGGGGCGATCCGTTCCGTTGGGGGGATTGTTGTCGTTTGCCTTTCCCTGCTCTTCCTCTGCGTCCGCGCCCGCGCCGCCACCACCTGGTCGGGCTCCAGCTTCGTCGGACCCGACCTGATCCCTGGCAATGGAGACACGCTTTCCGGGACATTCCTCGACGTCCGCGAATTCCGGGTAGACTCCGGGGTCACCGTCTACGCCGCCCCGGGCGTACCCTTGGTCGTTTACGCGGCCACAGCGACCATCGCGGGGACCCTCGACGCCTCGGGCCGGGGCCAATCCGGAGGCGGAGGCGGGCCGGCCGGCGGGGGAGGCAACGCGGGCTTCGGCGCCGGACCGGCAGGCGAAGGGGGGGGAGGCGCGGGCGCCGCCGCGAAGGGAGGCGGTGGCGCGGGCGCGGCCGGAGCCGGAGGCGTGGGCGCCGGCCTGGGCGGCGGCTTGGGCGGCGGCGCCTACGGCGCCGCCGACGCCTTCACGGCGCCCCTATCCGCCGACGACGCGCGGCTGGGCTCCGGAGGCGGAGGCGGAGGCGGAGGCGCGACGCTTACCGGCGGCAGCGGCGCCTCGGGCGGAGGCAGCATATACATCGAGGCGTCGTCGGTGACCATCTCGGGCACGCTTTCAGTGGCGGGAGCCACGGCCGCCGCGGTGACCGACGTGGCGCCGGTCGTGCATCCAGCCGCCGGAGGCGGAGGCGGAGGCGGAACCATACTCATCAGGGCCAAGGGCTGGTTCGACGCATTCGGCGGCTCGCGCATGTCGGCCAACGGCGGGCCGGGCGGCAACGCCTCGATGGGGCTCGTGGGAGGCACTCTGGACCCCGGCGGCGGCGGCTCCGCCGGCCGGATAAAAATTTTCTATCGTCCGGGCAGCGGCCTGGAAATCGCCATATCGACTTCCGGCGGGCAGGCCGGAGACAGCGGAGGCTTCTCGGGAATCATAGACGAAGACGGCGCCCCGGCCGCCGGCGCCCCGGGCACGGCCGCCTTCGGCCGGATCGCCGCCGCGCCAGCCGGGTTCGCGGCGCAGTCGGTCTACGTCTCCTCGATCAATTGGGCTTGGACCGCCTCGCCCGACTTCGGCAGCGCCGCGCCCGCCTCGCGGGGCTACCGGATATTCCCGGCCACTACGACGGCGCCCTTCTTCGCCCCGGAAAAAACCGTGGGCCTGCTGACGGACACGACCGAGGAAACGCTGACGCCCAACACCACCTATTACCGCTTCGTCACCGCCTACACCGACTGGGGCGACAGCCTGCCCTCCAACGCCGTATCGACGCACACCCTGGCCAGCGCCCCGGAGCCGGCCGCCGCGGCCTTCACCGGCGTCGGGGCCGGGGGGCTGACGGTGAACTGGACCGCGGGGAATCCCGCCAACCCGGGCTATACGGCCTACCAGGTCGAACGTTCCACGGTGCCGGGACTGGCCGCCGCGGTCTGGTCGGATTTCCAGGCCGGAGTCTCCTCGAGCCCGGCGGCGCTGCTGCCCAACACCAGCTACTTCTTCCGCGTGCGCGCCGTCAACGCCGACCACGTGCCGAGCACCTATACCGCGGTCATGGCCACGGCCACCCTG
>JAQUMZ010000414.1 GCA_028717865.1 Elusimicrobiota bacterium
GCGCTGCGCGTGACCAACTCGCCGTTGACCCGGGTCTTGGCCTCGGGATTGTCGTTTTCCTTCCCGGCCGCGGCCCCGAAGGCGCGCAGTATTCTCTGGGCCTCCAGCATGCCCTCGCGCCGGGTCTTCTCGTCGAGGGCCATGCGCGCCGCCTCGGCTTCCTCGAGCGTGTTGGAGACGCGGTAGCAGACCGCGCCCACGGCCAGGGTGCCTAGGTAGGCAAGGTGCACGAGCGAGAAGCCGGACAGGTATAGAGTCAGGCCCGCGAGGCCGGCCAGCCCCAAGGCCGGCAGCACCGGCAAGCCCTCGCGCGCGGCTCGGAGCCAACTGCTCGGGGCCGGCACGGCCGGGGCCGCGGTCATGGCCTTATTTGCGGAAGCTGCGGCCAGGGGCCGCAAGAAGCCGCTTCCCACTTCGGCCCAGAAGGGAAGGCCGGGCGAGTGTTCGGAGGCCTCGTTCTGGCCGTCGAAGCTGCGCCGGCCGTGGAGCGCGGCCGCCTCCGGGGCGTCGGGATTCGCGGCTTGGGTCGGCTGCGCCGTTTCCTTTAGTAGCTCCAGCGAGGTCCGGCTTTCCGGTTTGGCCGTTTCGGGCGCCAGGACGCCTGACTCGGGGAGGAGCGCCGCTTGCGGCGCGGCCGGGGCCGCCAGCCGCGGCGGCTGCGCGAGACCGGGAACCGCGGCGCCTTTCGGCAAGGAATGGAGGTCGAACTTATTGGATGCCAAACCGCTTTGGACCGTCAAATCGGGAAGGCCGACCGGCGCGATCCCGGCGGCGGGAGGAATGATCCGCGGCGCCGTACGCAAGGCGGCGGCCGCGGCGGCGTAGCTGGCGTGGCCGGGAGCCGCCGCGATCAGGATGCCGGAAAGAAGCGCGGCGACGAGCCGTCGGGCTGCTTTCATGGCTAAAGCATACGATACGATTCGCGATTTCACATGGGCCGGCGGGGCAGACGGCGTCTTGGGATTGGACCCAGCTCCCCTTGGAGCCAAGGACCCATCCCCGGATGTCCTTTGTTAGGTTTATCATTGCCCGAAGGGCCCAATAGCGCCGCCGAGCCTCGGGTTACAATTTTCAAGCGATGAATACATTCGCTTTAGTTTCGTGGTTGTTCGCGGCAATGGTTTTCGGCCAGCCGCGGATCGAAGTCGGCGCCGGCGGACCGCAAGGGCTTTTCGACGGGGAAAGGAGCGATGTCTCCGTGCGCCCCCTGGCCCTGACCGGACGCGGCGGCGCCGCCGCGTCTCCGGGCGGCCTGCCCCAGCCGATTTTCACCGGTGATGGAACGGCAAGGCTTGAACAGTACAGGGTTTTCCCTTGGCGGCGCTACGTCGGTGGGACGGTAGACGTTCGCTTGTTGGACGACGGGATCTTGGGCTCCGGAATTTGGCGCGGCAGCATGGATGTGCGGCAAGAAGTCACGGACGGGCAAGCCTTGGCCGCCGAGGACCCGGCCCTGGCCGAGGCGGCGGCCGAGCTCCTGGCCAGCTGCCGGGGCAAGGTCACGGATGGCGTGGATTTCAAGGAAAGCGGGATCTGGCTCTTGCGCGCGGGCAAGGCGGCCTATAAGTCCGAGGTGTTTCATTCCGATCGTTCCTATTATTTGCTTCCCGAGGCTTACGCTCCGCCCCTGAAAGAGCTCCTCAACCGGCTGATCCAGGCGAAAATCGCCGACGCCGATTACGACCGGATGCAGGTAGCCCTGCTCCATGCCCATCCCGGACGCGGGGCTCCATTGAGCCCGCTTGACGAACGCTTCATAAGGGAGGGCCTGAAAAAGGCCTTCGCCTCCGTGGCCGAGGGCGGCGTGCACCTGTTCGCCTGCCCGGCCGAGGCGGAGGGCGAGGTCATTTTCAGGATCAGCCTTCCCACCCGGGACGGCCGCGGCCGACCATCCTTTCTAAATTGAGCCCTAGGACGATCGGGGCTCCCGGATTGTCCGCAGGACCCAGGAAAAATCGGGCCGATTGGCGGCCGCAAGCCGCGGCCCCGGTCCTCCCGGCGGTCCGGGAACAGGCGGCCGCCCTGGCGTCCAAACGGCTCAGGGATATGCTGGCCTCCTTCGGCAATCCGGCGAGCGTGGTGGCCTATCTGCCGGAGAATCTCGACCGGTTGGACCAGCACGATCAAATGATTTTGCAGCTGCTCCAGGATACGGTCGCGAGCCTGCGCGTGAAGCTGGGCCTGGCTCCGGACGAATCGCCTAGAGTCGGGATATACGATCCGCGGGATTCCAATCTGAACCTGGACGGCTTCAACGCGTTTTCCTTCGGCAAGAGGCTGGGGCCGGATTCGGTCGTGGCGGTGGGCGAGCGCTGGGTGGAGGACCGGCCGGACCTGCTGGCGCCCTTGGTCGCCCACGAGTTGGGACATATAGCGACGGGCGATATGATCTCGGGCGAGGCTTGGCGGCGGATTTTTGGCGTGGCCTGGAAGACCGGCCTCGGCGGCGCGCTGGCCTTGGCCGCGACGGGCCTGGGCGCCGCGAACCTGGCGATCGTGGGAGGGGCGGCGGTCCTGCTGGCCGTCTCCTGGCTGCTGGGCCTGGCCCACAGCCGGGTGCGCGAGCCATTGCGGTTTGCCTCGGCCCGGTCTATACTTAAGGTCCATGTTCGTGGTCTTGCGCGTCGTTCTGCTGTTGGCTGCCTGCGCCGCCGCGCGTGCGTCTGATTCCGAGGTTTGGCTTAGGCAGGCCGCCGTGGCGGGAGCCTCCGGAGACTGGGGCGCCAGCCGCGCGCTCTGCGACCGGGCCGTCGCGGCCGACGCCGCCAACGCCCGGGCCTTCCTGCAGCGCGCCGCGGCGTCCAACCGCCTGCGGGAGCACGCCGCGGCCCAGGATGACGCCGTTCGGGCTCTATCCTTGGGCCTGCCGCGCCCCGCCGCCTACATCGAAC
>JAQUMZ010000415.1 GCA_028717865.1 Elusimicrobiota bacterium
TCCCCTCCTGAGGTCGAAAGACCCCATGCGCTCGATTGAGGTCTTCGGTGGCAGACGCACCCATAGCAGGCGAAACACACGGCGCGACCAGAAAGACCGCCGCTATGATCCCTATTGAAAACCGCCCTGCACTGCAGGCAATGCCGCTCATTCGCTTGGCTACCTTCACTTTTTGATGGATGTGTCTAACGAGGGGGCCTACGGCGCGCGCTATGGGCGCGCGACGTTGGCCCACCTGGCCAGGCTCCGCGATGCGCGCGGCCTTAGAGCCCGAAGTTCGGCGGTTGCTTTCTTCCACCTTGTGAACTGGTGGCGAATTCGCCGCCGAGTATGCTGGAAGGCCGGGCTGGCGCGACGGCGCGGCATCGCTCATTTGCCGGGCTGCGCGCCGGATTGAGGCGTGAGTTTCCAGGCCGCTGTCCAGAGGGCCGCTTGGGACGGGAACGCCTTCTTGAAGGCTTCGTCAAAATCGGCGAACGCCGGGTCGGCGTTGTGGCGATACACCCCGGCGACAAGCTCCAAGACCTTCTCATGACCGACAACGTCGCCGATCTTGGCTAGGGCCAGGCTCCCCTGGTAATAGGCCCTGATGTAGAGCGGCCCATTCCCGAATGGGCTGTTTGGGATAGGGCCTGGGGGACCCTGGGAGTCCATATACTCGAACAGCTTCCTAAGTTCTGCGTAGTCCCCTTTGGAGCCTTTCGCGACCGCGACCAGCCCAATGTAGTTTGGGATGCCCTCTACCATCCAGCCATCCTTGCCAGTGAAGCTGCGTCCAAACCAGAAATGCGAGAGTTCGTGGGCAATGACCATCTTCCTCAAGGCGTCGGAGACGTCCGCCTGTATTCCCATGCCGCGCAGGCTCTCCAAGTTGGGTTTGTCGCGAAGGGCCGTCCTTGAGAATAGGATCAGGTTCCCTGCCGGACTGCCGGATATTTCGCCAGTCGTTTCTCCGCGTCGGATCGCCCCTACCAGCACCTTGTGAAAAGGCAGGGCGCCAAACATGGGGGCATGGTCTTCAAGCGTCTTCTCGATGAAATCAAGGTAGCCGTCTTCCGGTGAAAAATCCTTTGGGAACTGGTATTCGAAAGTGAAATGCTTTGTCTTGCGACGGCGCGGCGCTGCAAACTGCGCAATCTGGAACTGGATGCCATAGTTCAAGGCGATCGAGGGGTCAGGCGAGAGGCCACCATAGCCTTTGAGCAGTTCGAAATGGAGTTGGTACCGGCTCGAGTCGGAGATGACCTCGGGGTTGGGCAGGCTTCTGTTGAGGCAGTATATTTCCTGGTGGGACGCGCCGCACTTCGGCATGCTCACGGGGGATGTGCCGAAGAATGTGATCGCGGCGCCTGGCTCGCATGGCCAATCGATCCCTTCCTGGGGTGATACGTCGAGGGCCGCGCCGTTGCGGGTGAAGCTGTAGGTGGAGCCTCGTGGGATGACAAAGGCCACTTTTCGGCCGGACTTTGCGCAGAAGCGGATGGATCCGCTCATCGTAAAGCGGGGTTCGTCTAGCGTCAGGGGCTTAATGCGGATGTCGAATTGTGGGAGTGGCTCGATGTCCGTGGCGCCCGTCGAGATTGGCAGCAGCAGGCCCAATAAAAAGACTGCCCTCATGGATTCTCCTTCAGCTTCAACGCCGCAAGTTCGTTCCTCATAAATCTGCCGAACGCCCTCGCTGTGCGGCCGCGGCCCCAGTCCGGAGGCGCGACCGCGCAGCGGTCCGCACCGGCGGGTAGTTGGACCTCAACCGCCTCGCGACTTCAGAAAAAAATCCCGTATCCATAGAAGACCATGAGATCATAGATCAGCGAAAAGAAGAGTTTGGGTATTCCCTCGGATACGGACAATCCCAGATAGATGATTATGGGAAGGCTCAGGGTTACGACCGGCCAGGCGCTCTTGCCGGCAGGCATCTTGCTCTTATCCCCGACCATGACCCATCCCACGGCAGCGGTTCTCAGAACAGTGGCGACAATCAGAGCCGAGAGGCCGAAAAGGGAGATAGCTGAGTCTCCCACATACATATCGCCGGACGGCAAAATTCTCACTCCACCCCTTCTCGTCGCATATGAAGCGAAACTCATCAATAGCAGAAGATTTCGGACTACGACTCCCCCGCTGACAAGACCATAGAGGAGGTCAATGTGCTTCTGTCTCGTGTACCAGGCCCAGAGAAACGGCACGCGGTAGGCTAGCAGAATGACTCCCACCCAAACCAAGTCGTGCGCACCGACTCGTATCACCCCGAAGAGATTCAATCCAAAAACTACGAGCTCTCCCGTGAAGAGAGCCAAGAAGGGGACTCCTCGCGGTGAAAACCTAGTGTAGTCGTTCAAGTTCGCAACAATGTAGGTCTAACGTCTGGGCCTGCGGCGCGCGCTACTGGCGTGCCGCAGTTGCCTGCCCCAATTGTACCTTACGAGCGCGCGCCCGCCAGAATCCGATGTTAGACTGGGCAATTCGTTCCATTCTGCGGCGGTCTTTTCTTTATCGTGAGACAAAGGCATGCCAGTGATTATTGAACCAGATGATTGGCCACCAAAGGAACTGATATAGCCGTTCTGTCGCGACAAACCATACTGCGATGATGAAAGCCATTAGGGCAACCACAAGCAGCAATTTTTGTTTTCTGCTGAGTCGTTGAAATCTGTCCGTCATGTTTGTGGGCGTATATGCTTGCGCTAATTAAAATCTGGTCGTGTTTGATGGTTCAATTCGTCGTTCTGTCCGAGAAATGTTGTTCGACGTTCTCCTCAGTCTAGACACAATGGTTGACTGAAAAGCAGGGCTCGCCGTCCTTTGGAACGTGGGTTGTGATACTGTTTGAAGGCATCATAGAGCCACACAAAGGAGGCGAGCTTGGAACAGTCTACCATGTATATTGG
>JAQUMZ010000416.1 GCA_028717865.1 Elusimicrobiota bacterium
TAGATACTGCGCCAGCGGCGGCACCTTGGGCCCGTGCATGGCGGCGCGAAGGCCGGTCAGCTTCATCTCTATGGCGTTCATTGGGTTGTCTCCACCTCCTCGAATCCCGGGGCCCGCTTGAACCGGCTCATGAGCACGAACCGCGCCAGGACAAGCATGTAGCCGTCCGGTTTGCCCCGCTTGAAGGCCCGCAGGCCGAGGTAGACGGCCAGGAGCAGGACGGCGTTGACCAGGAGCCCCTCGCGGTTGACCATGAAGGCGAGGCAGAAGGCGAGGAGCAGTACGCAGCCGTCGGCAAACTCCAGCCCCAGGAACTTGTCGCCCGCGTTGATGTTCCGGTAGACCTTGATCGTATCCATGTCGAAATCGGCCCCGGCCCCGGAGGGCCGGGGCACTTGTCAGGCGCTGGCCTCGGCCAGCTCCGGCTGGCGCGGCCCGCCGCCGCGCGGCCGCCGGTGGAGGACCTCCAGCAGGTCCGCCTCCACCGCCCAGCGGTGCTTCTGGCCTTCCGCCGACTGCGACTGCCAGGTGGAAAGCCTCCCCTCCACCCGGACCGCGTCGTCCTTGCCCAGCGGTTCGGCCTGCTCCGCCAAGGCCCGCCAGGCGACCACGGGCACGTAGGTCGTGCTGTGCGCCCGCCGGCCGGCGCCGGTATGGTACATGCGCGTCACGGCCAGCATGAAGCTGGCGCGCTTGGCGTCGCCGTTCACTACCATGGTCAGCGGGGCCCTGACGAGCCTGCCGACCACGGCCACCTCGTTGACCTCGGGCAGACGCGATTCCTCGCGCTCCCCGACCTCGTCTTGCCTGTTCTCTTCCATGTTCCTCCTCTTGAGCCTCTCCATGCGGGCTTTCCACCACGCGGTGAGCTCCGCCGCCGATACCGGCTGCGTCACTCCCAGGCGCGTCATACGCCGGCGAGCTTGCGCAGGATGGCCACCACGGACTGGGAGAGGAAGATCAGCGCCCCTCCCCCGATCACGTAGCCGCCCCGCCGCATGGCGTCCTGGTCGCCCAGGGCCAGGCTGATGCCCACCATCACCACCCCGATGATGAATATCCCCGGCCCCAGCATCGTGATGAGCCACGTGCTCGTGGCGCTCAGGAAGTTGGTCACCCCCGCGTCGTTGCCCCCGTATTGCGCGAAGCCCGGCGCGGCGAGCATCATCATCGTCCCCGCGGCCAGCAGCTTTTCCCTCATCCTCTTCTTCATCGCTCCCTCCATTGTCACCGCCCATTCACCAAGCTTTCCCCGGCCATGGTGTCCAAGAGCGTGTCCGCGGCCTCGTCCGCCGGGTCGCGGCGCAGAATGTCCTCCAAAAGGTCCGCCGCCCGGCGCGTCTCGTCCTTCCCGCCCTTCCTGGCATACTGCATCGCCGCCAGGTAGTAGAGCTTGCGCAGGTAGTAGCGCTCCTTGATCCCGAGCCGGTTGCCGGCGCGGCAGCGCGCAAGCGCGGCCTCCGCCCGGGAGCTCAGCTCGGCCTCATCCGGAAAGGCCCGCCTGGCCGCCAGGGCCGCTTTGGCTGCCTGGGCGTCCGCGCCGGTTGAGGCGCCAGCGAATTGCGCGCGGACCGCCTCGCCCTTGGCCGCGACGGCTTGCCGCAGCGCCTCGAATCCGGCCGCCGTCCGGGAACCGCCCAGCAGGAGCAGGTTCTCTACGACCTGGCCGGCCTGGGCGACATGCCCGGTCTCAAGCAGGCGGCGCGCCGCGGGCGCCCGCCGGTCGAAAGCCTCAAGAGAAATTCGGGCGAATTCATCCTCGGGGATTCGCCGCGCCAGGCGCTCGAGCATTGCCGCCAGCTCCGCGCGGTTCGGCGCGCCGAGATCGAGCAGGCGCGCGATGCTCACGAACGCATCCGGCTCTTGCCCTGGAGCGGGGTTGAGCGCAGCGTCCGTCGAGAACTCCTGTATCTGCTTCCTCCGAAACGCTTCCTGGTTGCGCCGCCGCGCCATGGTCATTTCCTCATTGTCGGGAGCGAGCAAGGCGGCCAGCCGGAAGGGCTCCTGGGCTTCCTGGTACTTCTCGTCCTTGAAGAGGGCTTGGCCTGTGGCGTAGCTTTCCCGGGCCAGGGCCTCGGCCTGGCCTTTGGCGCGCACGTATTCGTCGTCGGCTTCGTCCCGGTAGGTCTCCACGGCCTTGGCCTCTGGCTGGATGAACCGGTATGAGAGCGTGAACCTGTGAGCGAAGGACAGGGATTTGTTCGCCATGGCGTAGTCCACGAAGAACTTGCCGTCGCGGGTGTGGAAGCCCATGCCCGCGGAAAGCTCGCCGTCAAAGCCCAGGCGCAGGACCAGGAGGTCCTCGAAGCCGTAGGAGAAGCCCAGGCCCGGGTAGAGGCCGCCGTCGCCCGAGACGCGCCGCACCGAGAGCAAGGCCATGGCCCGGTCATGGCGCACTATGCCCGCGGCCGAAGGCCGCGAGGCGGTCTGAAACGAGAGGCCGGCGCCCGCGCGCAGCTCGCGCGGGAAGGCCTCGGTGTCCTGGACCAGCGTGATCTTAGGTTCGACGAGGTTTTTGACCGCCGCGCCGAAAGACCAGACCACCCGTCGCAAGCCCCAGAACTCATCCCGCGGATAGGCCCCTTGGCCGCCTACGTCTAAGCCCCAGCTCTTGTCCTTGCGCCCGGCCACGTCGAAGTCCAGGACGTTGGCCGCGGCGCCGGCCGACCAGCGGCCGGTCAGCCTGCGGCCGAAGCCCAGCATGTAGACCGACTGGGTGTTCGAGACGCTGACGCCCGGGTCGTCTATGGCCGAGCGGGACGTGATGCCGCCGCGGTTGAGCTGGAGAGCCCCGAAGCCGAACGTGCCGGGCTTGGACGGCACGGAGAGCCCGATAAAGTCATAGCGCGCGCCGTCGTAGAGGAAGAGGTGCTCGGCCGTGGCCA
>JAQUMZ010000417.1 GCA_028717865.1 Elusimicrobiota bacterium
GCCGGGGTAGGCGATGTTGTGTATGGACAAGATCGACGCGGTCGAGGCGAAAAACCCGTCCTTGCGGTAGACGGTCTTAAGATAGACCGCGCCGAGCGCGGTCTGCCAATCGTGCAGGTGCAGGACGTCCGGCTTGAAACCCATGGCCTTGGCCCCTTCGAGCACGGCCCGGCTGAAGACGCCGAAGCGCAGGTCGTTGTCCTGGTGGTCGCGGCCCCGATGCCAGTAGAGGCCCTCTCGGTCGAAAAGCGGCGGGCAATCTATGAATTGCACCGATACCGAGCGCCACTGCATGTAGCGCAGGGATACCTGCACGCAACCCGACCCCCAGGGGATGTCCAGGCCGTAGGCCATGCCGCCCTGGAGCGCCGCGGGCGCCACCTCCCGGTATTTCGGCAGGAAAAGCACAACGTCGTGGCCGGCCGCGCCGAGCTTCTGGCTCAAGGTCCCGATCACGTCGGCCAGGCCTCCCGTCTTGCAGAAAGGGAAAGCCTCGCTGGCGGCCATCAAGATGCGCATGGCGCTTATTCGTTTTCCGGAGTTGACGGCGGCTCGCCGTCCTCGGCGACGTCCGCCTCCGCCGACGGGGCCTCGGCGCCGGGCCAGATCGGCTGGCGCGGCTCAGGCGCCTGAACGGGCGATTGCGCCCGCGCCTCCGGGCCACCCCTGGACGGGCCGGGGTCCCCCGGCTCCGAAGGCGAGTCCGGGCTCCGTCCGCCGGCATCGGCCGGCGGACATGGCTCGGCCGGCTCCGCGGGCAAGTCCGCCGGAATCTCGCCGGAAGCGGCCGGGGCTTGCGCCCCCTCGGGAACGGCGGCGTCATGGGAAGCCTGCGGCTCGCTCGGCGCGAAAGTCTCTACGGGAGGCATGTCCTCGAGACTGCGCAGGCCGAAATGCCGCATAAAATCGGCGGTGGTGCCGTAAAGCAGGGGCCGGCCTACGCTCTCCTTGCGGCCGACGACCTTGAGCAGCCGCTTCTCGAGCAGGGTCTCGAGCGCGGCGATAACCTCGACGCCGCGGATGTCCTCGATCTCGGCCCGGGTCAGGGGCTGCTTGTAGGCGACTATGGCCAGGGTCTCATGCGCCGCGGTCGACAGGCGCATGGTCAATTTCTCGGCGAAGAGCTTGCGCACCAGCTCGCCGTGGGCGGGCCGGGTCGCCATCTGGAAGCCCCCCCCGATCTCCAATATCTGGAGGGAGGAGCCGCTCTCGTCGAGCCGTCCGCGCAGCTGCGCGATGATCGCGCTCAAACGAGCGGCGTCCTTGACCTTGGTGAGCTTGCGCAGATCGTCCAGGGTCAGGGGATGATCGGTGATGAAGAGCAGCGTCTCGAGCTGGCCCCGAAGCTGCTCGTCGTCGACGGGCCCCGGCTTGGCCGGCCCGCCCTCGGGCTCCAGGCCGGGCGCCGGCTCACCCTCCGGCGACTGCGCTGGGGTCTGGGACATCGACGCGGACCTCCTTCTTGTAGACCGTGATGGGTCCGAGATTGCCTTCCTGCCGGAGGAATATCTTCTGGGTCTTGACCAGCTCGAGCATGGCCAGGAAGCAGGCCAGGATGCCGCGGCGCTTGCGCTCGTCGGAAAAAATCTCCTCCCAGCCGACGGAGGGACGGCTCTCCAGGAGGAAGCGGATCTTGGCCATCTTCTCCTCGATGGGGAATTCCTCCGCCTCGACCTCGCGCGTCTGGGGCTTGGCGCGCCCGAGGATCTCGCGCAGGCTTCCGAGCAGATCGAAAAGGTCGAGGTCGAGATCCTTCTGGGACGCGTCGAAGACCGGCGTGCCGCGGAAGAATACGTCCTTGAACTCGTCGGCCCGCTTCTCGAGGAACTTGGCCGCCTCCTTGAACTTCTGGTACTCGAGCAGCTTGGCCTTGAGCTCGGCCGTGGGATCGGGGCCGCTCTCTTCCTCCTCTCCGGGCTGGGCGGGCAGCAGGGCCCGCGCCTTGATCCCCATGAGGGAGGCGGCCATGACCAGGAACTCGCCCGCGACGTCGAGGTTGAGCTCCTTCATGAGATCCAGGTAGGCCAGGTACTCGGAGGTGATATGCGCGATGGGGATGTTCTGTATGTCGAGGTCGTCGCGCTTGACAAGGAAGAGCAGCAGGTCCAGCGGGCCCTCGAACATCTCCAGGTGCACCTGGTTCATCGCAGCCCCATCGCCCGGCGAACCTCCAGCATGGTGGCCTGCGCGGCCGCGCGCGCCTTGCGCGCGCCCGCGGCCAGGATCTCGTCCACCAGCGCGGGGGCATAACGCGCCCGGGCCGCGCGGAAATCGGCGAAAGGCCGCTCCAGGCCGCGCAGCAGGTTCTTCTTGTCGGCCACGCAGCCCAGGCACCCGGCGCGGCAATCCTCGCCGATCTTCTCCCAGCCGGGGGTATAGAGTTTATGCAGGGCGTAGACGGAGCACCCGGGCGGGTTCTCCAGGCAGGGTTCGGGATGGCCGGGAGTGTCGGCCCGGATCTTGCCGGGATCGGTGTACATCGACATGACCTTCTTGGAGAGCGCCGCCTCGGACTCGAAAATGTCTATGGCGTTGCCGTAGGACTTGGACATCTTGCGGCCGTCGATGCCCGGGAGCTTGGGCGCGGGGGTCAGCAGCGGCCGGGGCTCCACGAGCACGGAACCGTATATGCCGTTGAACCGGCGGGCGATCTCGCGGCAGATTTCGACGTGGGGCAGCTGGTCCTGTCCGACGGGAACCAGGCCGCCCTTGTAGAGGAGGATGTCGGCCGCCTGCAGCACGGGATAGCCGAGGAAGCCGAAGGTGCGCAGCTCGGCCTGCGCGGCCGCGGACTCGGCGGGGGCCGCTCCGGAGGCGCCCTCCCGGCCGGCGGCCTGCCGGCTGAACTTGGTCGTGGCCAGCTCTTGAAGCTGTTCCTTCCAA
>JAQUMZ010000418.1 GCA_028717865.1 Elusimicrobiota bacterium
GTGCTCTTCCGATCTCAGCAAGACGCTGCGGCCCGCCGCCGCCGCGGCGCACAGCAGCGCCCCGGTATCCCGGCAGAAGGGAGCGATGAACCGGCGCAGGGCCGGATAGGCGGCCAGGGTCCGCCGGCGCAGGCGACGGACGGCGCCGCCGCCCAACTCCGCCGCGTGCGCCTCCAAGGCGCGGTCCAACTCCTCGCGGAAGGTCGCGGGCTCCAGGTAGTCCGCCACGCGCAGGCCGCGGCGGGCGATCTTGTCCTCATAGCACGGCCCGATGCCCTTGAGCGTAGTGCCCACGGCTGCGCGCCCCGCCTCGCGCAGGCGGTCGAGCTCCACATGGTGGGGCAGGATCACGTGGGCATGCAGGCTCACGAACAGCCGCCCGCGCACGCGCACGTCCCGCGTCTCCAGGGCCGCCGTCTCCGCGCGCAGGGCCGCGGGATTGACCGCCACGCCGTTGCCGATGACGTTCCGGGTCCGCGGAAAAAGTATGCCCGAGGGGATCAGGTGCAGGGCGAAGCTGCGGCCGCCGAAAACCACGGTATGCCCCGCGTTGTCGCCGCCCTGATAGCGGGCCACGACCTCGGCGTCCCGGCTCAGGAAATGGACGACCTTCCCCTTGCCCTCATCCCCCCACTGCGCCCCGATCACGACGAGAACTGGCATGGTCACTCCTTGGCCTTTCCGAACAGGCGTTTCCACCAGGATAGCTTTTCCGGGACGGCGGCCGCGCCCCGCTCGGCGCGCAGGCGCAACGCCGAGCGGACCTCGGCGTCGCCGCAAACCCCGGCGGAGAAGCGCACGCGCACGAGCAGGCGGTCCGGCTGCCCCTCGATGGCCTCCACGAGAACCGGTATGGGAAGCGGTCCCCGGTCCGAATGGCCTCCGAAGAACTTGGCGAGGTACTTGGCGATGTCGCGGTTGTCCACGATGTGCGCCCCGACCAAATCCCCGGCGCGAAGCTCCGCGGCCGGCAGGCCCGCGGGGTCTTCGACCAGGGAGACCTTGAGAATGAGCAGATCATCGTGCCGGGGCGCCGCCGCCGGCCGCGCCCCGCCCGGGGCGACGCGCTCGCCGGGGAGCGCCGCCTTCAAGGACTGGAACTGCCCCATGTCCAGGACGTCCTTGACCAGCTTGAGCTCCAAAGCCGGCGCGCGCAGGACGCGGCGCAGGATATCGAGCAGCTCGGCGTGGGCGGGCTGAGCCTGGGCCTCGAAGACCCGGGCGCCCCCGCCGCGCAGATGGTTGGCCACGGCCTGCTCGAGCTCCAGGCTCTCCTTGGGCAGGCTGCCCTCCCAAAGCCGGCAGCCGTAAAGGTACTTCTCGAACTCGAACCAATCCTTTTCCAGGCCGACCGAACACACCGCGGGATTAAAGGACAGCACGGCGCGGCTGCGCAGGACGGAGCGCGACCGGACGTTGAGTATGACCAGCAGCAGCCCGAAAAGGTTCTCCTCGGAGTGCGCGAGCTTGCCCTTGAACACGACGACGCTCTTGTGGAGGCGCGGGATGGCCTTGACGGCGTCCTCGACGACGAATCCGCACATCTCCAGGGCCAGCTCCGCCTCGCCCTTGTCGCACCCGGTTTCCTCCATCAGCAGGGATATCTTGTCCGGGGTCATGGCTGTCCCCCAACGGACTGACCGCCCCCCGCCGGGGGGCGGTCAGGTTGCCGCGCCTTTGGCGCGGCGCCTCGCGGATGGGAATCCCGGTAAACCTGCTTCAGCTTCTCCAACGAAACGTGGGTGTAGATCTGCGTGGTGGCCAGGCTCTTGTGGCCCAGCATCTCCTGGACCGAGCGCAGGTCGCAGCCGGCGTTGAGCAGGTGCGTCGCGAAACTGTGGCGGAAAGCGTGCGGAGTCACGGGCTTGAGGCTGCCCGCGCGCCGCAGCCAGCCCTTGAGCAGAAAGGCCACGCCCGCGTCGCTCAGGCGGCCTCCGCGCGCGTTGGTGAAAAGCGGGCTGTCCCCCCTCCCGCCGGAGGGGCCCCTGCGGCCCAGATAATCGCGCAAGGCCTCGAGCGCCCGGCGCCCGGCCGGGGCCAAACGCTCGCGCGAGCCCTTGCCCAGCACCCGCACGAAGCCGGAAACAAAATCCACGTCGCCCACGTTGAGGCCGGCCAGCTCCGAGCGCCGCAGCCCCGAGGAGTAAAGCAGCTCAAAAATGGCGCGGTCCCTTTCCTTATACTCCGGAGCGCTGGCCCCGCCGCGATCCAGGAGCTCGCTCATCTCGGCCTCGGTGAGGAACCTGGGCAAACGCGCGGCCTTCCGGGGCAGGGGCAAGGCGCAGAAGGGATCCGACGTAATGGCGCCCTCCGCGCGCAGGAACCGGAAAAACGCGCGCAGCGCGGAGGCCGCCCGCAAGACCGAGGCGCGCCCCCGCCCATCTTCCTGCAGGCGCGCCAGATAAGCCCGGATCACGGCCCGCGATATGTCCTCGGGACCGGCCGCGCCGCCCGCCCGCGCGAAGCGGCGCAGGTCCGCGGCGTAGGCGCGCAGGGTATGGGCGGAGTAGTTGCGGCCGGCGCGCAGGTGGGTGAGGAACTTCTGAATCCAGTTAAGCACGGCAACAACTCCCCCAACGGCAATGGCTCCGCCGACGGCAACGACTCCCCCAACGGAACAGAACGCCCCCCTCAAGGGGGGCGTTCTGGATTCGCGGCCCTTCGGGCCGCGAATTTGCAACAGAAAACATGAACGGACCTATTAAGAGGGCGCTTTCTGCGCGCGCAGGGCTTCGGCCTCGGCGCGCAAGCGCTCGCCCTCTTCCTTGGACACGGGCTTGATGTTGCGGCATTTCGGGAAGCCCGAGCAGGCCAGGAAATAACCCCGCTTGCCCAGGCGCAGCCACATGAAGCTGCCGCACTTCTGGCACTTGCGCGGGG
>JAQUMZ010000419.1 GCA_028717865.1 Elusimicrobiota bacterium
GCCATGGGCAAGGCTCGCGACTGGTCCTGGCGCAAGACCGCTCTCGTCACCCTGCTTTGCGGCATCGGCCATGTGGCGAGCTCGGTGGTCATCGGCCTTGCCGGCATCGCCTTGGGCGCGGCCGTGGGCCGGGTGACTCCGATCGAGACCTACCGCGGCGAGGTCGCGGCGTGGCTGCTCCTCGTCTTCGGACTGCTTTACATGGTTTGGGGATTGCGCCGGGCCATGGCCGGAGAATCGCATGCCCATGGCCACGCCCACGACGATGGGAGCGTCCATGATCACGCGCATGGGCATCTGGCCGCGGCCCACGCCCATGTCCATGAACGGTCCCAAGCCAACATCACCCCCTGGGTGCTTTTCACGATATTCGTGTTCGGCCCCTGCGAGCCGCTCATCCCCATCCTGATGTATCCGGCGGCCGCCGACAGTTGGTGGGGGCTGGCCCTGGTGACGGCGACCTTCTCCCTCGCCACCATTTCCACCATGCTCGCGGTCGTGGCCTTGGGCTATAAAGGACTGAGCCTGGTCGGCCTCGGCCGGCTGGACCGCTACACCCACGCCCTCGCCGGCGGCTCCATATTCCTTTGCGGCGCCGCCATCGTGTTCCTCGGCCTTTGAGCCGCTTTCAAGCGCCGGTCCGCGGCTTCAGTTCTTGAAGCCGTTTTCCCGCGCGTCGGCCCAAAGCCGGGCGTTGTAGCGGGCCACGGCTTTCGCGTCCGGGGATCTGACCCAGGCCAGCCCGGCCAGCACCGCCAGGCAGGCGGCGGCGTAAATCCAACTCCAGATCCGCGGGGTCCGGCAGTTGCCGGGCGCGAGCCGCGGCCGCCCCAGCCAGGCCGCGCCCGCGGCCACCAGAAACCACGGCGCCAGCGACCAGGTCCCGGGCAGCAGGCGGTGCGCTCCCAGATTGCCGGCCAGGTAGCCTTGCCGCCAGAGGGGAAGCAGGCTCTCCACGATCGGATTGGCTATGCCCGAGGGGACGTAGGGCATGACGGCCTGCGCCGCGAAAACCTGCGCGAAGGAGATGGCAAACAAGGGGGCGAACCAGCGGCGGTCCAAGGCGAAGGCCAGCGGCGCCGCGAGAAAGGGCAAGGCGCCGACCAGGTAGCGCGGGCCGAACGACCAGCCGCCGTGCCAGCCGTAGAAACCGGCGTTGGCGAGCAGCAGGCCGGCGGGCAGCAGCGCCAGCAGCCAGGCCTCGTCGCGAAGCTCCCGCTTCTCGCGAAACATCACGACGAGCCCCGGAATCGCCGGCAGCAGAACCGGCATGATGAAAAACAAGCCCCGCGAGGGGGAAAACAGCAGGGAGGCAAGGTGTCCGAGGTCGGGCCGGCGTATCCCGAACCAGCCTTGCCGCCATTCTCCCCCGAACGCCGAGCCCATTTGCGCGTAGGACAGGCGCCAGGGCGCGCCGAAACAGGCCGTGTCGTAGGCCGCCAGGACGGCCCCGCACGCGCCCAGTCCGGCCAGGAAGGCCAGGCGGGCGCCGCGCGTCGGCGCGCGGCGCCAGGCGTATGCGGCCAACAGGACCAGCGCCCAGCCGCAGAGGTAATCGGTCAGTCCGGCCAGTCCGGCCAGGAGCCCGGCTCCCGCCCAAAGGCCTGCGCCCGAGGCCGCGGTCTTGCCCAGGCGCCAAAGCGCGGCGAAGGACAGGAAGGCCAGGCTGGCCGCGGTTTGGTGGCCGCTGAACTGGGCGGCGTGCGTCCAGGCCAGGGTGCCGAGGGCGTAGGCCAGCACGGCAAGATACGCGTCAGCGGCCGCCGCTCCCCAGGCGAGCAGCAGCAGGTAGAGGACCGCGCCCGCCGAGGCGTAGGGCAGGGCCGAGGTCCAGAGGCGGACCAGGTAGCAGGCGCGGAAGGACAAGGGCGGGTCGCGCCGCGCGGGCGGGAGTTTCCTCAGCGCGAGGTAAAGGGGCGCGGCCAGCAAGGGCGCGCCGATGGCCTTGTTGGAATAGGTCCGGCCCCGCCAAACCGACTTGTCCGCGGTGTCCGGCGCGTAGCGGCCGATGTCCAGACGGCCGAAATCCACGGCGGAACTGAGCAGGAAATAGCGGCTCAGGGTGTTGTCGTATTCCACTTCGGGTATGAAGTAGGCGGCGGAAAAAAGCAGCAGCAGGAATATGGCCGCGGCGCCGCGGCCGCAGGGCGGGAGCTTCATTTCCGAGCCGCTTTCAAGCGCCGGTCCGATGCCGGGCCAGCCGGCGGAACATCCGCGCGTAATCCGCGACCTGGAAATGGGCGTTGAGGCCGCTGGGATTGGGGAATACCCACAGCCGCGTGCGTCCGATCCTTTCGCGCTGCGCCCCGACGCGCGCGTCGGGGCGGTCGAACGCGTCGCGGTAGAGGCCCAGGCCCAAAAAAGCGGCCTGCCGCGGCCGGTAGCGAAGGAGCTTTCGCACGAGCCTTTTCGCCCCTCGGCGCAGCTCCGCGCGGCTCAATTCGGAGGCCGTCACCGTGGCCCGGCCGACGAGGTTGGTTATGCCCAGGTTCGACTCCAGCAGCTTCCGGGAGTCGTAGGGCGTCAGCGGCCGGCGCAGAAGTCCGGACGCGTTGAGGGCGGGCCAGAAGCGGTTGCCGGGGCGGCCGAAGTGGCGGCCGATGGCGGCGGTGTAGAGCCCGGGATTGACGCCTACGAAGAGCACGTCGAGCCCCGGCCGTATGACGTCCCTGACGGTCTTGCCGCGGGCGGCCTCCAGTTCGGCTCGGGTAGGCGGTCTGCGGCGGGGGGGAGGCTCGCTCATCATCATTCCGCGCTAGTATAGAATTTGAGCCGCGGGCCCGGCATAGGCCGGACAGGAACCGGAGGCGTGGGTCCAAAGGCCGCGCGACGATTCCCCAAACGGTTCATTCCCGCCCGGGGGCCCTTGCGGTAG
>JAQUMZ010000420.1 GCA_028717865.1 Elusimicrobiota bacterium
CGGACGACCCCTTCCTGGGCGACCAATACCAGCGGCTGGTCCTGGGCGACGACCAGATCGACGAGCGCAAGAAGGAGATCGTGATCTGCGCCGGCCTGGACCTGGCCAACAACGCCTTCAAGAACTGTCTGCGCGCGCAGGAGGACACCGAGCCTCTGGAATTCTCCACCGGCGCGGTGGTGTCGGGCTCGGCGCGCTTGCCCATCGTCGGCCTGACGGGCAGCGGCGGCCAGATCGTCAGCGTCGACCCCAAGAACTACTTCGTCACCTACGACATCGACGCCCAGGCCACGGTCTCTCCATCGGCCAACCTGGGCGCGCTCATCGGCGCGCGCCGCGTGGTCGAGGGCGGCGCGGAACTGGTCCTGCCCAACACCGGCTATTTCCAGCTCAAGGCGCCCAAGAGCATGGACGCGTCGGCGACCAGCAAGGTCGGCGTGCCCGTGATCACGCCTTCCGGCAAGACCGCCTCCTTCATCTCCAATCTCGGCGAGATCGCGGACTACGTCAGGGTCGTCTCCACCGACGCCGTTGACGGCCCGCTGGGTCCCTTCGCCCAACAGAAGAGCACCCTGGCCGTGGCCTCGTTCGTGATCCAGACCGACGTCTCCGACGCCCTCTGGCGCTGGATGCTGGTTTTCGCCACGGGCACGGCCGCCGCGCAGGGCGCCATCGCCTCCGACGTGGACCTGGTTTCCCTCTGGTACGACGCCAACGGCGACGCGATCTTCAACCCCGCGAGCGACGTCATGGTCGGCACCGGGACCTTCGGCAACTACGCCGGCCTGCCCCTGGTCGCGCAGGTCCTGCTGACCCAGCCCATCACGGTGGTCACGCCCCTGCGCGCGCCGCAGTTCCAGCGCTATTTCGTCGCCTATCATATCGCCGAGGGCGCCTTGCCCGTCGATCCCCTGACCAACAAGCTGCGCACCGTGGCCGTCGAGCTGCGCTCCCTGGCCGGCGGTATGGGCTCGCTGCCGTCCGGGATCATCCCCGACGATCCTTGGCAGAACGCCCTGGCCTATCCCAATATCTACGATCCCAACTCGCCGCTGCCCTTCACCTCGAAGGAGCGCACGATCATCCCCTCGCCCCAGACCTTCTACGTCAAGAGCACGCCCTACTTCTCCAATTCCAGCGGCACCTTCCCCGCCCCGCGGCTCGATCCGGGCGGCACTGTCGTGCCCGCCCAGCCCGTGGGCACCGTCGACCCCTTCTGGATATTGAGCTCCACCGAGGGCTTGGTCGCGCCCACGGCGCAGACTACGGCCTACCTGATGGTAGACGGAGAGATCGTCAGCTACGAGTCGATACACGATACCATGCCGCGCCTGGTGGGCGTGCATCGCGGCGAGCTCAACAGCGTGCCGGCCACCCACTCCACCGGCGCGGTGGCGGGCCCGATGCTCAGCCAAGGCAGCGCCAACGTCGCGCTTTTGAAGCTGGAGGCCTGGACCTCGGCTTTCCAGGTCCAGTGGAGCGGAGTCGGAGTCAACCGCGTCCTGCCCGCGGGGCTCTATGGGGAGGACGCCGACATCTCCGGCCTGCATCTTTACAAGATCATCACTCCCGACGGCCTCTACCATCGCGACCCGGACACGGGCCTCGACGTCGGCGATATCAAGGTGGGTTCCGCCCGCTTCGGCCTGCCGCCCGACACCGACGGCCGCGCCACCATAAGCGTCAACGATCCTACCATCGGCTCCCCCGGTTACGCCCTCATCACGCCCACGACTTCCACGTTCTTCCTGGCGGCCGATATCTCGCCCTCGGCCAAGTTCTGCCATTGGCAGCTCAATCCGCCCAACGAGATTCTCGGCGCGGCGGTGCCCGAGTCCATCAAGTTCCTGCTGAGCCCGGCCAACGCCGGCCACAACGCGGTGCTGGTCACGCCGGCGGCCAGCCCCAATTATCCGATCATGCCTACCGTGAATTTGCTGACGG
Source organism: Elusimicrobiota bacterium (assembly GCA_028717865.1). Taxonomy (GTDB): domain Bacteria; phylum Elusimicrobiota; class Elusimicrobia; order UBA1565; family UBA9628; genus UBA9628. The sequence continues at coordinate 1,945 of JAQUMZ010000420.1, forward strand.
CGGTTTTCGACCAGATTTCGGGCAACTCGGCGCAGCAGAATTCCAAGAACGTGCCGATGCTGCGCGTGCACGCATATACGGACCGCAATTCCGTGCTGCTGCAGAAGCTGCGCTTCGACCGGGTCGGCTCCAACGGCGACCTCGACAGCGACATCAATCTCGTCAAGGTGTGGCGCGACGCCAACGGCAACGGCCTGTTCGACGTGGCGGATTCGACCCGCGACGTCCAGGGCGACTATCCCAACCTGCTCTCCTACGGTAACGAGACCTTCAGTTCCGGCACGGTCAACATCACCTTGCGCGAGCCGATCCTGGTCACGACCGCGCCGGCGGACTATTTCGTCAGCTACGACGTCTCGCAATTCGCCTCCGAGGGCAGCCGCTTCGGCGTGGCCATCCGCAACCCCGCCTATTTCACGGTCCAGGTCCCCAACTCGGTCGCCTTCACCACCCAGAGCTTCGTGACCAATCCCTACGTCGAGGTCAAGAAGGTCCTCTCGCGGCTCACGCTGGGGGTCTACAACCTATCCGCCGACGTCGTCGGCGTCGGCCAGGCCCAGCCGGACGTGGGCATGCTGCGCTTCAGCCTGGCCACGGACATCGCCCTGGCGCCCTGGCGTTCCTTGCGCGTGGAGCGCACCGGCGGTTCGCCCCAGGACCCCACCAAGCCGCTGGGGCGCAACACCAACGTCAAGTTCGTCCGTGTCTACAAGGACATCAACCAGGACGATGTCCTGACCAGGGAGGACGTCAACATCTCGGAGGCGGAGACAAGCCTGGCCGTGGGCATCTCGAGCGCCGCCGAGCCGCCCTTCGATCTGGTGGTCATGTCCACCGCGGGCTTCCCGAGGGACAACAACGGCGACCCCGTGGGCGGCCGGATCTACATCAACGAGGCCGAATTGATGACCTTCTCGGGCCCCGG
>JAQUMZ010000421.1 GCA_028717865.1 Elusimicrobiota bacterium
GCGGGTTGGCGCACGGCCCGGAACACCCCGACCGGGATGGGGCAGCCGTGCTCGCTCATCTTGGAGAGCAGGCAGGCCAGATGGGAGGACTCGGAACGCTCGTCGTGGACCAGAAGGTCCTTGGGCGGCCGGTCCGCCGGGAACTCCACGACCTCGGGGGTGAGCCCCTTGAGCCGCACGCCCTTGTCGCGCTCCTTGCCGAAGATCAGGGGCTTGCCGTGCTCCAGGCGGACGAGCCGGTCCTCGCGCGTGGTCTTGTCCTCGAGCTCCTTCCAGGCGCCGTCGTTGAACACCACGCAATTCTGCAGGACCTCCACCAAGGCGGAGCCCTGGTGCCGGGCCGCGCGCATGACGATGTCGGTCAGGCCGGGCACGTCGGCGGCGAGGCCGCGGGCGACGAAGGTCGCCTCGGAGGCCAGGGCGAGCGTCACGGGATTGACCGGATACTCGATGGACCCCCAAGGCGTGGACTTGGTCTTCTTGCCGAACTCCGAGGTCGGCGAGAGTTGCCCCTTGGTCAGGCCGTAGATGCGGTTGTTGAACAGGATGATCTTGAGGTCCACGTTGCGGCGCAGGGTGTGGATGAAGTGGTTGCCCCCGATGGAAAGGGCGTCGCCGTCGCCCGTGGCGACCCAGACCTGCAGTCGCGGGTTGGCGCACTTGACCCCCGTGGCCACCGGCAGGGCGCGGCCGTGTATGCCGTGGAAACCGTAGGTGCTCATGTAATAGGGGAAGCGCGAGGAGCAGCCGATGCCGGAGATCAGCGCATACTGTTCGCGCGGGATGTCGAGCGAGGCCAGGACCTTCTGGACGACCGCCAGGATCGCGAAGTCGCCGCAGCCGGGGCACCAGCGCACCAGCTGGTCCGAAGCGAAATGCTTGGGGGTGTGGGCCTCCGGAGGCAATTTCATGGAGCGTTCCATTTTCAGTTCCTCCCGCCGGACAAAAACTCCCGGATTCGGCTCTCGATCTCGGCGACCTTGAAGGCCTGGCCCTTGATCTTGTTGATCCCGACGGCCGGGACCAGATAGCGGTCCCGCAGCACGTGCACGAGCTGCCCCATGTTCATCTCGGGAACCACGACGTGCTCGTAGCTTCCGAGCACCTCCCCCAGGTTGGCCGGCAGGGGATTGAGGTGGCGCAGGTGCACCGAGGCGACCGGCTCGCCCTTGGCCTGCAGGTGGCTGACCGCGGCCGTGATGGCGCCGTAGGTGCTGCCCCAGCCCACGACCAGGACCTTGCCCCGCTTGGGGCCGTGGACCTGCGCGGGCGGGACCTCCGCGGAGACCTTCTCCAGCTTGGCCTGCCGCAAGGCCGACATGCGCTCGTGGTTGTCGGGGTCGTAGCTGACCGCGCCGGTGACGTCGGCCTTCTCCAGGCCGCCGATGCGGTGCTCGTAGCCCGGCATGCCGGGCAGGGCCCAGGGCCGGGCCAGCGTCGCAAGGTCGCGCTGATAGGGCTGGAATTTGTCGGGCGGCGGCAGCTTGGGCGGCGGGAACTTGGCCAGCCGGGAGACGTCGGGCACCCGCCACGGTTCGGAGCCGATGCCCAGGAAGCCGTCCGAGAGCACCAGCACGGGGGTCATGTACTTGATGGCGATGCGGCAGGCCTCGATGGCCGTCGCGAAGCATTCGGCCGGGGTGGCCGCCGCCAGCACGGGCATGGGGCACTCGCCGTGGCGCCCGTAGAGCGCCTGCCAGAGATCGGACTGCTCGGTCTTGGTGGGCAGCCCGGTGGAAGGGCCGCCGCGCTGAACGTTGATGATGACCATGGGCAGCTCCAGGATCACGCCCAGGCCCATCGCCTCGCTCTTGAGCGACACGCCCGGCCCGCTGGTGCCCGTGGTGGCCAGGGCGCCCGCGAAGGCCGCGCCGACCACGGAGCACATCGCGGCGATCTCGTCCTCGGCCTGGAAGGTCTTGACTCCGAGATTCTTGTATTTGGACAGCTCGTGCAATATCTCGGAGGCCGGGGTGATGGGATAGGAGCCGTACCAGAGCTCCAGCCCCGACAGATGCGAGGCCGTCAGCAGGCCCAGGGCCATGGCCTCGTTGCCGGTCACGTTGCGGTAAAGTCCCAGCTCGGCGGGGGATTTCTTGATTCGATAGTACTGGCCGAAGAGCTCGGTGGTCTCCGCGAAGGCGTTTCCGGCCAGAAGGGCCTTCTGGTTGGCGTCCACCATGACGGGGTTCTTCTTGAACTCCTTCTCGATCCAGCGCAGGGTCCCCTCCATGGGCCGGTCGTAGAGCCAGTACATCAGTCCCAGGGCGTAGAAGTTCTTGCAGCGCTCCGCCTGCGGCTTGGTCAGGGGCAGCCCATGCAGGGCCTCCCCGGTGCGGCGGGTCAGCTCTACGGGAATGACCCGAAAATCGGACAGGGAGCCGTCCTCCAGCGGATTGGCGGTGTAGCCCGCCTTGGCCAGGTTTTGGACGTTGAAGGCGTCCGAATTGGCGATGATCTGGCCGCCCTTGCGCAGGTCCTTGAGGTTCACCTTCAGGGCCGCGGGATTCATCGCCACCAGCACGTCCGGCGCGTCGCCCGGGGTCCAGGCCCGGCCGGAGCTGAAGTGGATCTGGTAGCCGCTCACGCCGCCCAGGGAGCCCAGGGGGGCGCGCACCTCGGCCGGATAGTCGGGAAAGGTGCTCAGATCGTTGCCCGCCATCGCCGTGGCGATGGAAAACTGCATCCCGGTCAGCTGGATGCCGTCGCCGGAGTCGCCGGCGAAGCGGATCGTCACCGACTCCAATTCCTCCGCCGGCTGTTGCTTCCGGGGTTTGGCCGTCTTGGCTTTGTTCATCGCGCGCTCCATTCCGGCATCTCTCACATTATAAGTAATTCTAATAGAAAAGCTTAAAAAGAACTATACC
>JAQUMZ010000422.1 GCA_028717865.1 Elusimicrobiota bacterium
GTCTTCGAGATCATGCTTTTCGCGCCGGTCATGGCGCTGTTCGTGATATCGGCGTGTCTGGTTTTGTCGGGCAAGCGCAGAATCGCGGCCGCGGGCTTGGCCGTCCTTTGCGCGGCGGCATGTCTGGGTTTTTCTCGCACGGCAAGCGATCGGCTGGAAACGTCGTCGAGAGATTACCGTATGCAATACCAGGCCAAGTTCGTGCCCGAGACCTGGAAGGGCGCTCTGGCGCTGATCAAGACGCAGCCTTGGATCGGCTCGGGCCCCGGCTCGTTCCAGGTCCGATATCCCGCCTTCCGCAGGCCGGAGATATTGCTCATTGAACGCAGGCACAACACCAAGACCGATCACCCGGAAAATGAAATCCTGGAGCAATGGGCCGACGGCGGCGTAGTCGGACTGCTTTTATGGCTGTGGCTCTTTGGCGCTCTGCTTTACCGCGGATGGCAGCGCTTGCGCGATCCGTCCGTCGACAGGCGCGATTCCGGCTATCTGCTGGCGCTGTTCGCATCGGTTGCCGGCGCCGCGGCCATGATGAATGTCAGCGCAGCCTCGCGCTTCGTGATGTCCGGCTGGTCGATCTATTTCATCGCCGGGCTTATGGGCGCGGCGGGCTTGGCCGAATCGGACCGGAGCGGGCCGGTGCTGGCGCTGCCGATTCCTTTCGGGAAAGCGCTGCGCGGCATATCGACTTTGCTGGTCTTGCTCGCGGCGTCGGGCGCGGGTTGGCAGTTCCTGCGCATTTTCAAATCGGATATCCATCACAATATGGCCGTCTATTTCTCGAAGAAAGCCCAATGGGCCGAAGCTTTGCAGGAGTATGCCAAGGAATATCCAGGGGCAGGCGCTTATGTGATGGCGCAATATTTCAGAGGCAATGTTTTTGGCGATCGATTCAATATGACGAAGGTTTATGACCCGGCTTCGGGAGATATTAATAATGAGGCCCGGGACGACTATGAACGGGCCGTGGATGCGTATGAGCAGGTGAGCCGCCTGGCTCCTGATTACGTTCAACTGCATTATCAGATCGGGAGTCTTCACCTGCGCCGGGCCGGCTGGGCCGATAGCCATGATCAGGCTGCTGGCCCTTATCTCGAGCGGGCGCTGGCTAGCTTCGCAAGGTATGGGGCGATAGACCCCGTTTTCGCGCCGAGCTATCAGCGCATGTGGCAGATTTATATGGGGCTGGGGCAAAAAGCCAAAGCGGCCGGACAGGCGGAGGCGGCGCGGAAATATTTTTCTGAAGCCGCGGCATCCCAGGAGAATTATCTTTCTCTATGTCGCAAATACGCGAGCTTCAATGACCCCGCTTTGGCGGATCCGCGCACCAAGGCGGCCGCTTTTACGAATCTGGCCGGCGCGTATTTTATGCTAGAGCGTTGGCGGGATTCCCAGGCGGCCTATCTCCAGGCTTTGGCGGCGGCCCCTGATTTTTCCGAGGCAAAAAGGAATTTGGCCGCATTGCGCAAGAAGGCGTTGTTTTCAGACAAGTCGCGCTGATTCGACGAAAACGGTGCTGAGCTCCGCATGACCAGTATCATCCGCGGATTCCAATTCACGCTCCTGTTTTGCGCGTTGGGTCAGGGTGCGGTCGGCTTCCGTTCAGCGCAATTTCACGGCCCCAGTCGCCCTCAGATGCTGCCGAGGCAACTGCCCGGCCCAACCCCCGACATTGGTCCGATCTCGGCGTCGAGGGAATCAGAAGTGATGAGTCCGGCGCGGGGACAAAAGGAGGCATTCGCCATATCGGTCGCGCGCGGTAAGAGCCGGGGCCTTTCTCCGCTGCAGGCCAAGCAACTGGCTGAGGGCACCAAGCGGCAGCTTGAGGAGCTCGGCCGGAGGGAGAAATCGATCAGGGAAAAATTCTTGCGGGACTGCCCTTCCATAGGAAGCATCGAAGCCGAACTGGATTATCGCAGAGCCGAGGATCCCCTCCTTCTTAAAATGAATGTCCTGGAGCGGAGGCTGCGGCGCTATAGAGAAACGGGCGTTTTCTCCCTTGAGGAGCCTGGCCTCGATGCGCTGAAGAAAGGCCTTTTTGATTCCTGGAAGAATGTCGATCCTGCGGTCGTTTTCGGCACTAAGGGTATTCCTGTCGAGTCTCTCCCTCTCGATCTCCGGGAACTGGGGAAGTATCTTGATCGTTGGGCTCTATATGGCCGTCAGGTTTCTCAAGGCAAAAGCGCCATGCCGACGGGAAAGCAGCCTTCTGTTGAAAGTCTGCCCATGGGCGTTCCCGTTCCTCGCCGTCAAACATCTCTCGCGGACAAGCCAGGATTCGTCCATGATATGGGGACGGCCAGGTCCGAGGTCGACCCAATTCCAGCGCTGATTGAACAGCTGTCCTCTGGCGATCCCCGCCAACGCGCGTTAGCCGCCGACGAATTGGGGATGCGCGGCGCGTTCGGCTCCCGAGCCGTTCCCGATCTCAAGGGCGCACTTGCGGACCCTGACGCTCGGGTCCGCGCCAGCGCCGTGATGGCCTTGGGCTCGGTAGCGGGCGCGATTCCAGAAGTCGTCGAGGACATCCGGCGTTGCTTGCGCGACAAGAATCCCGATGTCCGTTTCGGCGCGCGAGCGGCTCTGAATCGCATCGGGTCTCGCTGATCACGCTTCAGGCCGCAAATGGCCCGCCCAGCCGCATGGATTCCGGGTGGTTTTCATTCCTCCGGTTTCTCGTAGCAAACGCGGACCGCGGGGTCGGCGTAGAAATTATAATCGGGCGGCATCTTCCCGCGCAAGACCGCCAAGAGGATTCCGTAGATGCGCTCGTTGCAAAAATCGATCGTGACCTGGTTGGTCTTGATCTTGCCGCGCAGCTTGGGCGCGTGCAAGATCCGGTTCTGAAAGACGATGGCCAGCC
>JAQUMZ010000423.1 GCA_028717865.1 Elusimicrobiota bacterium
ATCCTTCCAGTTCATGGCCTGCAGGACCGCCCAGACGGGCTTCTCGCCCGCCGCCTCCACGGCCATGCGCACGTGCTCTCCGGCCGACTCCAGGGGCAGATGCGGCACCGGATACCAGTCGACCATCAAGACGTCGCCGCAGTCCCGGTAGGGCCCGGCCATGCGTCCGTCGCCCACTACGAACGCGGTGGCCGCGTTCCGGTCCCAGGCCCGGACTTTTTCGTGAAGCGCGCGCAAATCCCGGGGCGATAAATTATTGACGTCCGGCTCGTCGTACAAGTACCAGGCGGCCGGCGGATAACCGGCGGGCGGAGCTCCCGCGGCCAGCAGTTCGCTGGGATTGGCCAGAACGCGCATGCCGGCCTTGCGCGCCGCCTTGCCGAAGGCCGCCAGGAATTCCGGGGCCTGCAGGTAGGTTTGCGCGGCGTTGAAGCCGTCCTTGCGCAGCTGCGCCAGGGAGCCGGCATCGACTACGCAGAATATCCCGATGGGGAAGAAAGGCCGGGCCTTGCCGGATGCGCAGGCGCAAAGACTCGCCGCGGCCAGAACCCCCGCTAGCAACGCTCCTCGTTTCAGTGGCATACCCCTTCCCGGCGCGCGACCTTGAGGAAAGTCAAGGCGATTATGCGCAAATCCAGCAGGAACGATCTGTTCCGAAGATACTGCTCGTCATGGTCGACCTTGACCGGTATGGGCAGCTCGTCGCGCCCGTTGATCTGCGCCCAGCCGGTCAGGCCGGGAACGAGCTTGTACACGCCCTTTTTCGTGCGCAGCGCGATCAGATCGTCCTGGTTGTAAAGCGCGGGCCGGGGGCCGACGAAGCTCAGCTCGCCGCGCAGTATGTTGTAGAGCTGGGGCAATTCGTCGAGGCTGTACATCCGCAAAAGGCGACCTAAAGGGGTTAGGAAGCGGTCCGGGTCCTTGAGCAGGTGGGTCGCCAGCGCGGGCGTCTCCATGCGCATGGTCCGGAACTTGGGCATCTTGAAGAGCTTGTTATCGACGCCCACTCGGTCCGACCAATAGAGCGCCGGCCCCCGCGAGGAAAGTTTCACCAGGATTGCGATAACGAGCAGGGGCGCGGCCAGCAGCGCCGCCAGGACCGACGCCAGGACCAGGTCAAACGCTCTTTTCATGGTTCGCGAACCATTCGGCGGTTTGGCGAAGGCCGTCGTGGACCGAGAACGGCGGCGTCCATGCGGCGAGCCTCTTGAACTTGCCGCAATCGACGGCCAATGAGCTCGCGAGCCGATCGACATCGCAGGCGCGCCCAGCGAGGGCGCCGATGCCGCGCAGCAGCCCGATGGGGATGGGCAGCAGAATTGCCCGCTTGCCCATCGCCCGCGCCAGGCAGCGCACGAGTTCCGGCGTGGAAACGGCTTCTCCGTCGCACAGGAGGAAGGTCTCGCCTTTGGCGGCCGGGTGTTCCGCCGCCGCCAGCATCGCGTCGACCGCGTTGCCGACGAAGAGCAGGCTGCGCGCGTTGCGGATAAGCCCTAGCGGCATGGGCAGGCCTTTTTGAACGGCCCGCAAGAGGCGGCGCATATTGGCCTTGACGCCGGGCCCGTGGACCATGGGCAGCCTGAGAATGACGGCCTCCAGGCCGCCGTCTTTGGCTACGTCCGCGAGTTCGTGTTCCGCGGAGAGCTTGCTGCGTCCGTACGCGTCTTGCGGACGGCAGGGTCGAGTCTCATCCCAGACTTCTCCGGGCGCCGAGCCTTCCCCCATCGCTTTCACGGAGCTGGCGAAGACGAACCGCCCGACCCCCGCTCGCCGCGCGGCCAGGGCCAGGGCGCGCGTGCCTTCCACGTTCGCGGTCCGGCAAGCCGCTTCCCCAGCCGGTTCGTGGACGCTCCCAGCCAGATGGATGACGAGCTGCGCTCCGGCCGCGGCGGCGGACCAGTCCGTTCGGGCGTCGAGAGGGCCGGTGACGAAGCCGTCTACTCCCGGGGGCAGGCGGCCCAGGTCCTCGCCGCTCCTCACCGAAGCCCGCACCCGCCAGCCTCGGGCCGCGAGCGCGGGCATGACGTGGCCGGCGATAAAGCCCGTGCCGCCCGTCACCAACGCCGTTCTCATGCCCTGACGCGATGGGGCCGGGCTATCTCGTTGCGCAGGCGCAGCGTATTCTTGTCGCCGGCGTTGGCGAGAAACCAGCGGTAGGTCTCGGCGATCCCCGCTTCCAGGCTTATCCGGGGCCGCCAGCCCAGCGCGCCCAGCCGGCCGACATCAAGGAGCTTGCGCGGCGGCCCGTCCGGCTGGCCGGGGTCGAATACGACCTTGCCTTCGTAGCCGACGACCCGCTTGATGATATCCGCCAATTCCGAGATCGTTATATCCTGTCCGCAACCGATGTTGATTATTTCGGATGAATCGTAAACGCGCATGAGGAGGAGGCACGCCTGCGCCATGTCGTCGACATGCAGGAACTCGCGCTTCGGGGTTCCAGTGCCCCAGAGGGTCACCGCAGGTTCCCCGGAGACCTTGGCGTCATGGAATTTGCGCAGCAGCGCCGGCAGGACGTGGCTGTTCTGCAAGTCGAAGTTGTCGTTGGGGCCGTAGAGATTAGTGGGCATGACGCTTATGAAATTCGTGCCGTATTGGCGATTGTAGGACTGGCAGAGTTTTATGCCCGCGATCTTGGCCACGGCGTAGGGCTCGTTGGTGGGCTCCAGGGCGCTCGAAAGCAGATATTCTTCCTTCATGGGCTGGGGGGCCAGCCGGGGGTAGATGCACGAACTGCCCAGGAAGAGAAGCTTTTTTACGCCCGTCCGATAGGCCGCCTCGATGACGTTGAGCTGTATGATCAGGTTGCTGCGTATGAAATCGGCGGGGTCGGTGCGGTTGGCGACGATCCCCCCCACGACGG
>JAQUMZ010000424.1 GCA_028717865.1 Elusimicrobiota bacterium
TCGCGGTAACCCGCGATTACGGCGAGACGGCCAAGGAGAAATCCGACGAACTGCTTTTCCACATGCTCCTGGCCACGCTTTCGGTCACCCTGCTCATCGCCTTGGCCCTGGGCTGGCGCGAGGCCCTGGTGGTGGCCGTGGCCATCCCCGTGACCCTGGCCTTGACCCTGGTCGTCTACTACGCGGCCGGCTACACCTTGAACCGCATCACGCTCTTCGCCCTGATCTTCTCCATCGGCATACTGGTCGACGACGCCATCGTGGTCGTGGAGAACATCCACCGCCACTTCTGCCTGCGCGACGGACGCGGCCTCTGGCGGCTGTCGGTCGACGCCGTGGCCGAGGTGGGCAACCCCACCCTGCTGGCCACCTGGACCGTCATCGCCGCCATCCTGCCCATGGCCTTCGTCCGGGGCCTGATGGGGCCTTACATGCGCCCCATCCCGATCGGGGCCTCGGCGGCGATGCTCTTCTCGGTGGCCATAGCCTTCATCGTCTCGCCCTGGGCCTTCGCCCACATCCTGGAGCGCTTCCCGCCGCGGGAGCACGCCCGCACCGAGGAGTCGGGCCTGGACCGCTTCTACCGGCGCTTCATGACCGGGCTCCTGGAAAGCCGGCGCGTTCGTTTCTGGTATTTCACGGCCATGCTCGGCCTGCTGGCCGGGGCCGCCAGCCTGGTGCTCTTCAAGGCGGTCGCGGTCAAGATGTTGCCCTTCGACAACAAGAACGAGTTCGAGGTGGTCCTCGACATGCCGGATGGGACCGCCCTGGAACGGACCCGCCGGGCCGCGGATGATATGGCGGCCTATCTGGGCGCGCTCCCCGAGGTCGTGCGGGTCACGAGCTACCTGGGCACGGCCGCCCCGTACAATTTCAACGGGCTGGTCCGGCACTACTTCCTGCGCCAACGACCGGACCAGGCTGACATCCTGGTCAACCTCTCGCCCCGCCAGCAGCGCAGGCGGCAGAGCCACGACATAGCCAGGGCCGCGCGCGGACCCATCCAGGGAATCGCCGACCGCTACGGCGCGCGGGTCCAGGTGGCCGAGATCCCGCCGGGGCCGCCCGTGCTCTCCACCCTGGTCTTCGAGCTCTACGGCCCGGACGCGGCCAAGCGCGAGGAGCTCGCGCGCCGGCTGATGGCCCTGCTGCGCCGCAGCCCGGGCATCGTGGACGTCGACACCTACCTGGCCGACCCGCAAACGCTAAAACGCCTGCTGGTGCGGCGCCAGAAAGCCACGCTCAACGCTATTTCGGCCGCGGTGGTGGCGCAGACCGAAAGCGCGGCCCTGGCGGGGGAGACCGTCGACCTGGCGCACGTCGAGGAGGAGCGCGAGCCGGTGGACATCCGCCTGCGCCTGCCGCCGGACCGGCGCCGGGACCTCGCCCCGGCGCTGTCGATCGCCCTGCTTTCGCGCAACGGGACTCCCATCCCCGTGTCCGGGCTGGCCTCGGTGGAGGCCCGCGCAGCCGACCAGCCGATCTACCACAAGAACCTCGAGACCCTGACCTACGTGCTCGCCGACGTGTCCGGCAGCCAAGAAAGCCCGGTCTACGCCATACTCAACCTGCGCGAGCCGGTGCGCGAGTTGGCCCGGTCCCTGGGCATCGACCTCAAGGAATACTACACCCGCCAACCGGAGAGTTCCCAGCAATGGGCGCTCAAATGGGACGGCGAATGGCACATCACCTACGAGGTATTCCGCGACCTCGGCCTGGCCTTCGCGGTGGTGCTGGTCTTGATCTACATACTGGTCGTGGGCTGGTTCAAGTCCTTCTCCGTGCCCCTGGTGATCATGGCCCCCATTCCCTTGACCCTGGTGGGGATACTGCCCGCGCACTGGGCCATGGGGGCGTTTTTCACCGCCACCTCAATGATCGGCTTCATCGCCGGCGCCGGCATCGTGGTCAGGAACTCGATCATACTCGTTGATTTCATCGGGCTGCGCCTCAAGGAAGGCATGCCCTTGGAGGCGGCGGTCGTGGACGCCGGCGCGGTGCGGTTTCGGCCCATGCTGCTTACGGCCGCGGCCGTGGTCGTGGGCGCCGCGGTCATACTTTTCGACCCGATCTTCCAGGGCCTGGCGCTGTCCTTGATGGCGGGCGAGGTCGCCTCGACCGTCTTGTCGCGCACGGCCGTGCCGGTGCTCTACTTTCTGCTGGCCCGGCGCGAGCATCTTGACGAGATCATGCGCAAGGAGGCGCCGCAATCATGAGCATCGAGCATCAAGTCCGCCTCATCGCGGGGAGCTTCGTCTTGATCAGCCTGGCCCTGGGGGTCTGGGTGAACGGGAATTTCCTGTGGTTCACGGCGTTCGTGGGGGCGAATCTCTTTCAATCGGCGCTGACCAGGTGGTGCCTGATGGAGAAGATTCTCCGCGAGATCGAGGGGATTTCCGACGATACCAACCACCCCTGACGGGACCGGCGCCCCCCGCGGGGGCCGGCTGTTCTGTCGGGGGACGAATCGCCACCCGGCCCAATTAGCTATCATAGCGGCATGGAATCGGAAACCGCTCTGATCGCGGCGAGCAAGAAAGGCGATGCCCGGGCGTTCTCGGCCCTCGTGGGCCGCTATGAGGACAAGATTTTCAACCTCGCCCGCAAGGTCTGCGCTGGGATGCCCGCCGAGGCCGACGACGTCTACCAGGAGACCTTCCTGACCGCGTTCAAGAAGTTGCCCCGCTTCCGGGGGGATTCCAACCTGGGCACCTGGCTCTACCGCATAGCCTCCAACCTGTGCTGGATGCGCTTCCGTAAGAAGCGCGCCGAGCCGGTCGTGCCGATCCTGGACCGGCCGCACCGCCATGACGGGGAACCCGACGCAGCTTCGGGC
>JAQUMZ010000425.1 GCA_028717865.1 Elusimicrobiota bacterium
GAGGATTGGTCGGGGACGCCCGAGGAACTCTCGCGCAAGAAAGCCTTGCGCGAGGCGGTGGAGGCGGCGATGGCCGAGCTGCCGGTGGACTACCGGCTGGCGATAGTGCTGCGCGACATCCAGGGCCTTTCCAACGAGGAAGCGGCTAAGGCCATGGGGCTTTCCGTAGCCGCGGTCAAGTCCCGGCTGCACCGCGGGCGGCTTTTCCTGCGGGACCGGCTCGACCAGGCGGCAACGTCATGAGGTGCCGCCGCCTGCTCAAGCACCTGTCCGATTACCTGGATCGGGACCTGGAGCCCGCGATCCGCCGGCATATAGATTCCCACATGCGGGACTGCAAACCCTGCCGGACCTTTATCCGGACCCTGCGCAAGACCCTGGGCGTGCTCAAGCGCCAGCCCGCGGCCAGGCCCCGCGCTGAGCTCAAGGCCGCCCTGCGCCGCCGCTTGGCCGGGTGCTGAAAACCCCTCCCGCATATGGCGTGACCCGGACGATCCGACCCAGCGCCGTCGCCCGTCACGCTCTGGGAAGGGTTTTCAGCGTTCCGCCAGTTCGTTTGCCGTAACTTTCGCGAGGTTCGCGCCCGACCGCAGGGAGGGCGCGAACCCCGGTGCCGTCACCCGCCACGCTCAAGGAATGGTTTGTCAGCACCCGGCTAGCGCAGCGCGGGATGTCCCCGTCATAATAACCTGACGCGGCCGCAATTTTGGCGCGCGGGACGAAGCCCTAGAATAGGCCGGTGGAATTCGCGGCGAGCTTGCGCCGGCTCGGGATGGTCCTGGCCGCGTTGCCGCTGTGCCCGACCGGCGGCGCGGGGGAGGGGCCTCGTATCGCCTGGCAAGTGGCCTGCCGAGGCGCGTCCTGGCCCGAGAGCCGGCCAAATCGGGCGTTTTCCCGCGGCGAAAGGCTGGACTACTCGGTCTCCTGGGGCGCGATCCCATCCGGCAAGGCCGTGCTGGAGGTCGCCGGAGGCGAGACCGTCGACGGCCGCCCCGCCTACCGCCTGGAGATGGAGTTGCGCTCGATCGGACTCATGTCGCTTGTCTTCACCTTCAGCGACCGCACGATTTCCTGGCTCGACCGGAGCTCCCTGACCACGCTGCGCCTGCTCCGGCGCACCCGCGAACCGAGATACGCGCGCGAGGAGTTCGCCGTCCTCGATCAGTCCTGCCGCCGCTACTACCGCAGCGAGACCAGGGCCGACCAGCGCGCGGCCACGGCCACGCAGGGACGCCTGCCGGGGCCGACCCACGACCCGCTCGGCTACGTTTACTATCTGCGCGCCCTGCCCCTGGCCGTCGGCGGACGCTACGGGCTGAATATCTTCAGCGGCGGCCGAGTGCGCGCCGTGGTCTTCACGGCGCGCCGGCGCGAGGATATCTCGGTGCCGGCGGGCCGCTTCGACTGCATCTTCCTGGAATCCGAACCGCGCCCCGGCGGCGCCGCGATCGAGGACCTGCGCCTGTGGCTGAGCGCCGACGCCCGGCGCCTGCCCGTGCGCCTGCGCTTCCGGGCGCCCGTCGGCCATATCACGGCGGAGCTGGCCGGACGCCGTCACGCCCCGGTCAAACAAGCTTTTCACGCCCGCAATGGCGGAGCCGGGGGCCCGCCCGCTATCATGCCGGCCTGGAACATCGCGTTCTTTTGGAGGCAATCATGCGAAAAGCCATTGTCGGTTCGCTGCTAATGTTGGCCGCGTCCGGCGCGTGGGCGCAGAGACACGCGCAGGAGACGCCGGCCTCGCCGCAGTTGCAGATCACGGTCATGACGGGGAAGGTGCAGATCCAGACGCCCGGACGCCCGGAGAGCCGCGCCGGCCAGAACCTTCCCTATATCCGTCCGGATTCGATCGTCCGGATCCTTTCCGGCATGGCCTCGTTCGAGTCGGCCTATCACACGGACGTGCGCGCGATCAAGGGCAACTCCTTCCAGTTCACCTCCAGCGCGCCCCAGGAGGACCAGCCGGCCAAGCTGCGCTTCACGGCCACGGCGGACGAGCCGGAAGGGCTCGATGTCCGCATCGGCAGCGAGAAATTCCTGCTGCGCCGGAAAGGCGACCTCTCGGTATCGGCCACGGCCCCCGGCGAATTGACGGTGCGCAATGAGGGCGGAGAAATAGAGCGCATCGCCTCCGGCGCCACGCGGGCCCGGACGTTCCAGCCGGGAGAGACCATTCTGGTCCCGGTGGCCGAGGAGCAGGACTTCGAAAGCGCCGCGGTGGACGTCCGGCGCCTGAGCGTATCGCGCGTGAACCCCACGACGTTCGACATGGAACTGCCCGGGCACAACCCGGCAGCCGTTTCGCAGCGCGAAAGGGACGCGGAGAAGTTCATTTCCGGTTGGCCCGCGCTCTCCCGCCAGGCGGCGCGGATGCTGATCGAGAAATACGGACCGCCGGATCGGACGGGCCGCGACCAGCTGGCCTGGGATCGCAACGGCCAATGGAAGCGGACCGTGGTCTACCGGGTCCCGACGGCCAAGGACTCGATAATCGCGCAGACGATCGACCATTCGATCTCCACCGACAACGTCCGCGCCCTGGAGGAGACGGGACTGGGCCTGCGGGCGGACGCCCTGCGCCAGGAGATCACCGCCACGAACTCCACCGAGGAGAGGAACTTCCTGGCCATGAACCTGGCCCATGACGTGCTGACCAGCAGCAAGACCCCGGCCGAGGCGCAGAGCTTCTACGACAAGACCCTGGAGCTCTCGTACTCGGGGAAATATTCCCCTTACACCAAGAGGCTCGTCTTCCTGGAGCCCGAGGTCCCGGTGGAGCAGTAGGCCGGGAAAGGCCGGCGCAGTCCGCCGGTC
>JAQUMZ010000426.1 GCA_028717865.1 Elusimicrobiota bacterium
CTCTTCGGCCTGTCGCTGCAGTTCCATCCCATAGACCCGGCCGAGGAGGCCCTGCAGCAATTCATACTCGCGGCCGGCCGCGGCCGCCGCCCGCCGCGGCGGCCCGCGCGCCTGCGCCGCGCCGGCCCCGATACGCCCAAAAGCGAGGCCTGGCTGCCGCTGCGGCACGACGGCGCCCTGCGCCTGGCCGAGATCCAGCAGAGCTCGGACTCGACTTTCAGCGTGGCGGACTTCTTCACGCCGTTCACCTGGGACAAGGGCCCGCGCTTCCGCAAGGGCCACCCCGCCCTGGGACTATCGGACGGCCTGCTGCGGCGCATGGTGGGCTCGCTGGATTTCTCCGTGACCCGGTTGGAGAGCATCCGCTGCCGGCCGCAGGCCGCGGAGCCCGGCCCCGACTCGTGCCGCTGCCGCCTCTGGAAACTGCTCGACCGGCCCGCGCTTTGGCCCTACTTCACCGTCGAGCGCCTCGATCTCGCGGGCGGGCCGGACCGCCCGGCCCGCTGGGCCGCCGCGGCGCAGGAGGTCTTCCAGCAGGTGGTCGTGCTCTCCGGCAAGGTCCGCCTGGAGTGCGGCGGCAAGGACTGCGGCCTGGGCGTGCGTTCGCCGGCCTTCATCCCGGCCGGCGCGCCCGGAGGATTCTCCCTGACGGCGCGAGGCCCGGCCCGTCTGGTTTTGCTCAGCGTTCCCGGACCGGGCGCCCGTTAGCGGGACGCTGAAGCCCCCCGCCGTACCGAGGTTCGCGCGCGGTACGTGCGACCCGCGCCAGGCGGTATGCGGATCCGAAGAGTTGGGCGCTATCTCGCCCAGTTCCACCGAACTCAATACTATCGGCCCGACCAAGGAATAGTCGGGCCGGCCTCGCGATCCCTGGCGGGATCGCGAGGGTTTTAACGACCGTGGCCGCGTCAAAGCCTCCCATCGCGTTCCTCCCGCCGTACCAAGGTTCGCGCGCGGTCGTGCGGCGCGCGAACCCGCGCGCGCCCTATTCCTCGTGCGCGCGCCAGGCGGTATGCGGATCCAAAGAACCGGGCACAATCCGGCCCAGTTCCCCGAACTTCAGATGGCGAGGGGGTTTAACAGGGCTACCGGCTCAGCGCGCGATCCGGGCCCGCACCTTGGCCCAGGAGCCGGTAATAAGAAAGCTTTCTTCCATATTCGCGACCATGCGCTCGAACTTGGCGATAGGCGCGGCGAAGGAAAGCGTCCCGGCGGGCGCCATGGGCCGCGCCGAGACGTCGAACATGCCCAGCACGGCGCGCGGCCGTTCCCGGCGCCCTTCCTCTATAGGGTACTGGACGATGGAGGCGCAGCCCGCCCCGAAAGGCGCGATCACGCCGTCGGGGCGCTCGTCGTCGAAGCCGGCCAGGGTAAAGAGCCCCGCGAGCACGTCCGGGATCGCGAAGAAGATGGCGATCTGCGGCTGATCCGATCGTTCCAGCTTGTCCCACCGCTTGAACACCGCGTATTTGGCCGGGGCCTGGACGGCGGGCCTCCCCTTCATGAAGGCGCGGACTATCTCGGGAGACTTCTTGTAGCGTTCGCCCTCAAGCTTGCCCGGAATGCCGCAAGAGAGGAAGTATTCGAAATCCGGCCGCAGCGCCTCGGAAAACCCCAGATAGCGCTTGCCGCCCATGCAACCCGTGGTCTCGGCGGAAAAAACCATGTCCTCCCCCCGCCGGGCCGGGGCCAAGCCTCCCACCATGCAGGCCCAGCCCTTGACGGGGCGCAGCAGGGCCCGGCAGGACTCGTCGTCGGAATAGAAGAACGCCAAAGGAAGCTCCGCCCCGTCGAAATACTTGCTCCAAAGCGCGCTGAAGCGATCCCGGAAAGCGATATCCATAGTCTCCTCCTCCGGCTTCTATCCTAAAACGCCTAGAACTCCGGGTCCAGGCCCTCGGGGGCGGACCAGGCCGCGGTCTGACTTGCGGACGAGTCCTTCAAACGGACGGCGGCGCGCTCGAAAACCGCCCGCACGGCGATGCGCCCCTCCTCGTCGGCGGCCGAGCGCAGGGCGCGCAGCAGCTCCAGGGTGAACAGCCCGTGCCCCTGGCCGGCGTCGGTGCCGCGCGCCTGGCCCGCGCCGGCCCCGGCCAGCACGGCCAGTCCCGGCCGCGGCGCGCCCGGAGCCGCCGGAGCGTCTAAGATGGCCAGGGCCCCCCGCGAACCCAGGCCCGCCAGCGCCTCCAAGACCTCGTCCAAGGGCAGGCCGGCGTCGAAAACCATGAGCCGGGAGCGTCCCTGGGCGTCGGCGGCCGCGACCCCCGAGAAATAGAACGCGACCCGGGAAGCCGACGGACCCCGGCGCTTGAGCACGTCCAGGGCCTGGCGCAGCGCGGAAAGAGTCGCGCGCCGTCCGGTCAGGACCAGGACGTTGCCGTCGGGCCAGCCCAGTCCGATCAGCTGGGCGCGCACGGCCGCGGCGTCGCGCTCGGCGAAGTCGCAAGCCGAGCCGTCCGCGCGGCGATCCACCGCCACCGCCAAGGCCAGCGCGAGCGGATCGGCCGGCCGCCGGTACAGCGCCTGGTCCACCTCCGAGCTCACGGCCCCCCGCGACGGCTCCGGCGCCGGCCGCCGCGAGGCCAGGCCCGCGGCGAAGGCGGCCAGTTCGGGCGAGGCGCGGACCTGCTCGTCGAGCCGCGCCCCGGCCTCGGCCAAGGCCTGCTCGAATTCCCGGTAGAGATCCCAGCGCACGCGTACCTTGGCGTCCACCAGGGGCGCTTTGACGCTTTCCGAACGCAGAAGGACTATGCAGGCGTCGGAAAGATCGCGAAATTGCGCCTCCAG
>JAQUMZ010000427.1 GCA_028717865.1 Elusimicrobiota bacterium
TTTACAGACCGTTGCTTTTGACCGCTCAGCCACCCAACCGTTTTGCTGACTTATGCTGCTGCTTACAGCGTTATTCTGGAACGTCTGCATCGGCCTAAAAGACCCAAAATCCGCCAAGTGTCCAAAAAGTGTCCACTTTACAACCTCTTGGGCGCAAAATGACGCATCCCGAGACAACAACGGCGCGAGATGGGATGCGGCGCGCCTCAGAGTCGAAACACCCCGAGAGCTTCCGGTCCAACGCGGCGAATATTATAACTTATTACTCCTTCAAAGCTAGAAGCTCACCCACTGCGGAAATCATTTGGTCTTTCCTAGAGTGACAGAATCATTTGGGCCCAAAGCTTTTATGCAATCAGTAAATGTATCCGTTCGACAGATCCACTTCCTGCCAGCGCATCCCGAGGATTTCATTTAGACGCCGGCCGATATAAAGACCCATCGAGACGATATCCCGGGTCTGCGGGCCGCATGCTGCGAGCAGGGCGCGTATCTCCTCTGGCTTAAGGTAACGCTTCCGTATGAATTCCCGCTCGTCGTAAAGCTTTACGCGCTGGATGGAGTTGTGCGTAAGGACCTTCCAGTCCACCGCCTTGTTTTCCGACGAGGTCAACAAATATTGATAGGACTCGAAATTTGTTGCGACATATTTTGATGGCTATGAAAATATGTTGTATCATGATCCCATGATTGCCCGGCGAATCGAACCTCTTGTCCTGCAGGACCTCGAAAAGAAGATGGTCCTGATCTCGGGGCCGCGTCAGTGCGGCAAGACCTTCCTGGCCAAGCACATCGTAGGACGGCTGGGCGGCCGCTTATATAATTGGGATTCCGACGCGGATCGCCAGATCTTGCGGCGCGGCACCATGGACGCGGCGGCGCGGCTGTGGGCTCTTGACGAGGTGCACAAGAACCGGCGGTGGCGCAATTGGCTCAAGGGCCTCTACGATGCCGATGGTTCCAAGCATTCCATTCTGGTGACCGGCAGCGCAAGGCTTGAGCTATACGGGCGAGGAGGCGATTCTATGCAAGGCCGGTACTTCGCGCACCGGCTCCATCCGTTTACGCTGTCGGAGATTGAGAGAGTTCTGTTCCCAGCCGATCACGTTTGGCTTAAGGAATTGTCGCCCGTGGGCTCCGGTGCCCAGGCTTGCTTGCGCGACCTTCTTAACCTCGGAGGATTTCCGGAGCCGTTTCTGTCAGGCTCGGCTCGCCATGCCGGGCGCTGGCGGTTGGCCTACGGCTCGCTGCTTGTGCGCGAGGAGGTTCGGGACCTGGAGGCGGTCCAGGATCTGGAGCGCATGGAACTCTTGTTCGAGCGGCTGGAGAAGACCGTGGGTTCGCCGCTGTCGCTTAACGCGCTGCGCGACGATCTGGAAGTCGCGCACGGGACCCTGCGCAACTGGGTCTCCATCTTTGAGCGCCTTTACGGCATATTCCGGGTGCCGCCGTTCGGCCCGCCAAGGATTCAGGCCGTGAAGAAGGAGGCCAAGGCGTACTACTGGGACTGGGGCCGCGTACCCGATGCCGGGGCTAGATTCGAGAACATGATCGCCGTGCACCTGCTGCGGCTTGTCCACTGGCTGCAGGACTGCGAGGGCCGCAAGGCCGAGTTGCGCTACTTCCGCACGCGCGCCGGACATGAGGTCGATTTTGTCGTGCTGCTCGACGGCCGGCCGTGGTGCGCCGTGGAGGCCAAGCTTGGCGAGAGACCAGTGGAAGGCAGTCTTCAATATTTCGTCCATCGGGTCCCAGTACATGCGGCCTTTCAGGTCAGCATGGAAGGAACCAAGGACTATTTGGCTCCTCCTGTTGGCGGGGTCCGGGTGCGAGTCCTGCCAGCGGCGACTTTCCTTATGAACCTGCCGTAGCGGCCATCGTCTGCCGCGGCGTCTTAGGTGGCCGCGGCGTCCGGAACCTGTTACAAAAAATACCTTCAATTTTGTAACAGGCAAGTCCCTCGGCAGCCTTTCCGACAATGCTTGCGGTCTGAAGATCGAGACCGATTGGCTAAAAAAAGCTCCTGCCAGGGGCTTAGGGAGCGCCGCGCGATGATCGAACTCGCCCATCCAGACCTCTCTATCTTCTCACGTAGGGCGGTGGCGACGGCTTATTTTGGAGCTCAGCTGCGTTCAGGGCAGTTCGAGCTCGCGGCAGAGCCGGGTCAGCGGCAGGAGCCGCACGCTTCCGGTTTCCCGATCCTCGCCTTCGCCGCGGTGCACCTGGTAGAACCGCGGGATCGGCGTGCGCTGCCGGAAATATCCTGCCGCCGGCGAGGGACGGTCCTGCCCCGTCTTGCACTCCACGGCGAACTCCGGCGCGCCGTCCTTGAGCACCACGAAGTCCACCTCCCGGCCGTCGGTGTCGCGCAGGTAGCGCAGTTCCATGGGGAAGCCCTCGGTGTCCGCCTTCCAGTGGCAGTACTTGAGCAACTGGCAGGCCACGAGGTCCTCGAAGCGCGGCCCCTTCTCCGGGATCTGCGACCAGTCCCATAGATAGAGCTTCTTTTCCTTCTTGACCGCGCGGATGCGCGAGCTGCCAAAGGGCGCGATGCGGAAGCAGAAATAGAGCCGTTCGAGGATCGACAGCCACCGCTCGGCGGTCGGCTGGGCCACCTGAAGCAGGCTGCCCAGGCTCTTTACCGATAGGGGCGAGCCCACGCAGCGGGGCAGGTGGGTCAGCAGCAGCTCGATGAGGGATATCTCGCGAACGTGCTCGAGGTCCCGCAAATCCTCGCGCGCGACCCGCTCGCGGTGCTCGCGCTGCCAGCGCCTGAGCAC
>JAQUMZ010000428.1 GCA_028717865.1 Elusimicrobiota bacterium
CACCCTGCTGGAGGAGTACTGCCTGCCCGCCCCCGTGCTCCTGGCGGGCCGCATGCGCGCGGTGCCCGCGCGTTCCGAGCCCGAGGAATTGCAGTTCAAGGCCCCCATCGGCCGCTGCCGCGCGGCCACGGTGATCCATTCCGAGACGGCCACCTTGCCCGACTATTTGAAGGCCTCCGGGGTCAAGAACCTGTTCTTCAAAATCGCCTATCCCGAGACCGTGCGCCGGCAACTGGCCTTCCTCGTGAGCATGGGCCTGTCCAAGGACAAGCCCATCCGCGTGGGCGGGGCGCTGCTTTCGCCGCGGGAGTTCGTCACGCGGCTGGCCCAGCAGACCCCGCCGCCGGCCGGCCCGCCCGAGGATTTCGAGATCATGCGCGTGCGCATCTCGGGCCAGCGCCACGGCCGGCCCCTGGTCAAGACCTGGGACTGCGAAATGGCCGCCGGCCGCAGCCTGTCGGCGGGCGCCATGGGCGTGGGCTTTTCGGCCGCCATCGCCGCCGACCTGCTGGCCCGCGGCCTGGCCTGCGGCCCTTGCGGAGCCGCGGCGCCGGAGTCCATGCTCGATTCCGACCTTTTCTTCAAGGAACTCAAACGCCGCGGCGTCTTCCGCTTCGAGGAAACCATCGCGCATCCCCTGCCCATCTAACGCCGGCCCAACGGAGAACCAGATGAAAGCCGCCACCCCAGACATCCTCAAGGAAACCGAGCGGACCCTGGAACTGGTCGGAAAAAGCGCGCTCAGCGAGGACGACAAGAACTGGCTGACCCAGAACACCGCCGACTACTACGCCAACCACGTCAACCCCGGCATCCTCGAGTACCGCAAATCCGTCTCCACCGACTACATCTCCATCGAATGGTCGGACCACGCCAACTCCTTCGAGGACATCAAGGGGCGCCGGTATCTCGACCTGCTGGGCGGCTACGGCATCTACAACGTCGGCCACCGCCACCCGCGGGTGGTCGAGGCGGTCTCCAACCAGCTCAAGCGCCAGGCCCTGCATTCCCAGGAACTGCTCGAGCCCTTCCGCGCGATCCTGGCCAAGCTCGTCAGCGACATCACCCCCGGCGACCTCCAGTTCTCCTTCTTCGGCAACTCCGGCGCCGAGGCCATCGAGGGCGCCATGAAGCTGGCCATGCTCCACACCGGCCGCAAGTCCTTCATCGCCGCCAACTCCGCCTTCCACGGCAAGACCCTGGGCGCCCTCTCGGCCACGGCCAAGGCCAAGTTTCGCCAGCCCTTCCTGCCCATCCTGCCCGACTGCTACCACGTCCCCTACGGCGACGCCGACTACGTCGAGTCGGCGCTCAAATCGGCCGACGAGGTCGGCAACGACATCGCCGGCGTCATTCTCGAGCCCATCCAGGGCGAGGGCGGCATAAACGTCCCGCCGGACGACTACTTCCCGCGCGTGCGCGAGCTCTGCGACCGCTTCGGGGCGCTACTCATCGCCGACGAGATCCAGACCGGCTTCGGCCGCACGGGCAAGATGTGGTGCGTCGACCACTGGAACGTGGTCCCCGACATCATGTGCCTGGGCAAGGGGATGGGAGGAGGCGTCATGCCCATCGGAGCCTTCGTCTCCAACAAGACCATCTGGGAACAGCTCTTCCCGGAGCCCTGGCTGCACTCGACCACCTTCGGAGGCAACCCCCTGGCCTGCGTGGCCGCCATCGCGGGCATACACGTCCTGCTCGAGGAAAAGCTCCCCGAACGCGCCGAACGGATGGGCACGGAGATGATCAACAAGCTCAAGGCCCTGCGCCGGCGCTTCCCCAAGCTCTGCACGGACGTGCGCGGCAAGGGCTTCATGATCGGCATGGAGTTCCCTACCGACGCCATCGGCTACGAGGTCTCCAAGGGGCTCTTCGACAACGGCGTGCTCGTCGCCGGCACCCTCTTCTCGGCCAAGACCATCCGCATCGAGCCGCCCCTGACCCTGGCCCCGAAGGAACTCGACCTGGCGGTCAACACCATCGAAAAGGTGTTCAAGGAAGTCAACGCCCGGCACTTCGAGCCGCGCAAACCCGGCCTGCGCAAGCCGTAAACCGGTGTCAGGCATTCCCAAATTTCCCTAAATCGGGCCGAATCCGTTCTCCCGGTCCGAGCCCGACCTTCGGTCGGGCTCGGACCCCGGCGCCGACTCTCCGGTCGGCGCCGTTTCCGTTGTTCGCGACCGCAGCCGGCTACACTCGCCACCCCCACGGCTCCGGCTCGCCCCTCCTATGGGCGAGCCGGTTGCGCGGTCGCTGCGCTCCCGCGCTGGTTTACGGCAACGAAATGATGGCCTCCGCCGTACCTGCGGTCCGCGCCCGACCGAAGGGAGGGCACGGACCCCGGCGCCGACTCTCCGGTCGGCGCCGTTCCGTTGTTATGCCCAGCGGGCTACGGCTCCTTCAGCGATTGGCATGATCCCCGACGCCATTCGACCCAGGGCGGCTTGCCCTAATTACCCAGGCGCAAGACGTAAAGGGGGGGGTATATTTAAATAATGGACGCGATTATGCCGGCGGCCCCCAAGACTATCGACGAAAAGGCCGGGAAACTGGTATCATTTGCGGACCCAGTGAGTTGCATCCGTCAACCGTCGCCGGCCTGGGTCGCGGGTGTCGTCCTGACCGCCATTATCTGCGCCAACGCCGCAAACCCCGATCCCGGCCTTTTCCGCGAGCCCTCGCCCAGCGGACCGCTTTTGTCCCAGGCGGTCCTGCGCGGCGCCCCGGGCGCCGCCTGGAAAGGAGCCTT
The DNA here is from genome assembly GCA_028717865.1 of Elusimicrobiota bacterium. GTDB lineage: Bacteria > Elusimicrobiota > Elusimicrobia > UBA1565 > UBA9628 > UBA9628. The sequence goes on from JAQUMZ010000428.1 coordinate 2,750, forward strand.
GCGCCCTCCC
>JAQUMZ010000429.1 GCA_028717865.1 Elusimicrobiota bacterium
CGCTGAAAGGCGGGCCCCAACATTCAAGGACATGTCAAGAGGGCTCCGCATCCGCGCAATAGTCTTGTCCCGGCGGCATTTTTTTATTGAAGAAAACTTTACTGGCACGGGTATTGCTTTGCCTATAAACTGTAATCGACGAGAACGTCGTCAGGGAGGGGACGCGTATGTGGAACGAAGAGATGAGACTGAAGGCCCGACGCTCTTTGGTGGCGCCGGCATGGCTGTTGGCGATCGGAGCGGCGGCCGTAGGCATGCTTCTGCTGATGGGAATCATGCGCGGCGTCATGCCCATGAAAAGCCCGCGGCAGGCCATTCCCGCCCCGGAGCGCGATGTCCGCGTTCAAATGGGCATCTCCGTCTCCGGACGAACGGACGGCAAGACGGCGACCCCGCGTTTCCGGGGCGTCGATGGCCTCAATCCGGAGAGCCGCGTGGTCCAATCGGCTTTAAGCCGGCTGCACAATCACGGCCGGCACAACCCCTGCATCGAGATCTGACGAGACCGCCGCGAGCGTGAGTCCGGAGCCATCCCCGACTTGACCCGCGGCCCCACCGGCCAGCCCCGCCAACCGACCTCGCCGCGTCGAGTTCCTGAAGTTACTGAAAACGTGGCACCAAGATATTGAATACGCGCGCGGGCGCGGGCGCGCGTATGACAGTCATAGCGGCATAGCGATTCCGGATAACTTCTGCCCGGAATATTTCTTTAAGACTTCGCGAGGCTGTAACAAACATTTCGCACGAATCGCCAATACTTTGGACAATGCTTTCTTGGCCGCGGAATGTTTTTCGTCTTCCCGCCCGCCGCGGCGCCTTTGTCTCCGGACGAATCGCCGGGACTTCAATCTTTTTTTATACGCGCGCGCGGGAGTCGGTCTCGGGCCTGATTGTAGCGCTGGCGCTCGCCGGCGAGGCCGCGGCCATCGAGGCGCCCACCTCGGTGAAATTCGACGACATTTCCACCCATTCGATCACCGCCTCGGCTTACGTGGCCACGCCGGGCTTCACCGGCCTGGGCGGGGCCACGGCCGGGACCAACATCGCCATCGGCGGCACCTACGCGGGCTGGCACGTCAACGGCGACAAGTGGACGACCAAGGCGAACGTCCCCACGCCCCGCTATGAAAGCGCCGCGGCCGTCCTGGGAAGGAAAATCTACTTATTGGGAGGATATTCCCCGAGCTACCACAATGAAAACGAGGAATACGACCAAGCGGCCAACACCTGGCTCACCAAGGCCCCCATGCCCACGGCACGCAATCAACTATGCGCCGCCGCGGTAGGAGGCAGGATATACGCGTTCGGAGGCACCAACGGCTCGCCCCTGGCCCTCAACGAGGAGTACGACCCCGCGGCCAACGCCTGGACCACCAAGGCGAACATGCCCACCGCGCGGCGGATGTCGGCGGCTACCGCCATGGGCGATAAAATCTACGCGCTGGGAGGGGACAACGGCTCCGTCCTGGACCAGAACGAGGGATACGACCCCTCGGCCAACACCTGGACTACCAAGACGGCCATGCCCACGCCTAGGTACAAGTTCACGGCCACCGCGGCCGGCAACGGCAAGTTATACGCGGCGGGAGGATGTGCTTCAGTCAAGTTGAGCACCAACGAGGAATACGACCCCGCGGCCAACGCCTGGTCCACCAAAGCCTCCATGCCCACGCCGCGCTACGCGCATGCCGCCGCTCTCGCGGGCGGCAAGGTCTACGCGTTGGGGGGATATGATCCTCTCATGAACGTGAACGAGGAATACGACCCGGCCGCCAACGCCTGGACCACCAGGGCGCCGATGCCCACGACGCGGGATATATTCTCCGCGGCCGCGGCCGGCGGCAAGGTCTACGCGCTGGGAGGCGTCACCTCGCCGTATAACCAGAACGAGGAATACGACCCCGGCGTGGCCACGGTCTTCGCGGGCCTCGAGCCCAACACGCAGTACACCTTCAAGGCCAAGGCGCGCGACTCGTCCGGCGTCGAGACCGGCGAGACGGCGAATATCTCCACCTACACCCTGGCCGTGGCCTCCCTGCCCCTGGCCGGCACGCCGCCGTTCACGGTCCACTACACCAGCATGACCGTGCGCTGGTCCTCGGGCACCGTGTCGAACAACATGTTCAACGGCCCGGGCGCCAGGTACCTCGTCCAGGCCTCCACCTGCTCGGATTTCGACACCATAGCGGCCAGCTCGAACACCGCCAACATCTGGGCGGGCATGACGGCGCTCAAGATCCCCACCACCTACTATTTCCGCATCCAGGCCTACAACGCCGTGGGGGCGACCGACTTCTCCTGGTTCTACCTGGGCTACGAGACCCCGTACTACCTGCCCACCGGCTGCGGCTCCGCCTACAACGTAAGGAAGGACGGGATGGCCGACTACACCGGCATCCAGGACGCGGTCGACGCCGTGCCCGGCGTGCTCGTGGGCACGGCCTGCGTGGTCATCCGGGACACGGCCACCTACTTCGAGCAGGTGACGGTGCGGGGCTTCACCAACAACAACTTCCGCGTCCAGATCATGGGCGACCCGGGCTTCGTGAGCAGCGCGCCCGTGGTCAGCCCGCCTGCGGCCTCCACGGCCGCCTTCGAGGTGCGCAACGACTCGGTCACCATCATGCAGGTCGACGTCGCGCCCGTCACGAGCATGCAGTACGGCGTGATGCTGTCCTCGAACATCTGCCGCCTGTCCAAGGTCGACGTGCTCAGCCCCAGCAACCACATCTGGCGCGCGGGGATTTCCATCAG
>JAQUMZ010000430.1 GCA_028717865.1 Elusimicrobiota bacterium
GGCAACGTCGGTTTGATGGAGCCCCAAGTCCAGCCGGCGCTTACGAAGATGGTTCCCCAGGGAGTTTAGGGCCTTAGGATATGCTGGATTTATTGGTTTTTTCGCATGAATCCGGATATGGCAAAAAGGCAACGCTGCCATGTCCCTGCGGCTGGCGCGGCCATCCGACGAAGGAGTGCGTCTGCGCGCCGCCGGCCTTGGCGCGGTATCTGTCCCGGCTTTCGCGCCCCCTGCTTGACCGCATCGACCTGCAAGTCGAGGTCGCGGCCCTGCCTTTCGAGCGCTGGGCCGCCGAGGACGGCGGCCCCGAGGAGGGCTCCGCGGCGGTGCGCGCTCGCGTCGAGGCCGCCCGCGAGCGCCAGCGCCGGCGCTTTCAAGGCGAGGCGCCGGCCGTCAACGCCGATATCGCGGCGCGCGACCTGCGCCGCCATTGCGCTTTGCGCGGCGACGGGATCAAGCTGCTGGCGCAGGCCGCGCGCCGATTCGGATTGTCCGCGCGCAGCCTCGACCGCATCCTGCGCGTGGCCCGCACCATCGCGGATTTGGAGGACCGGCCCGACGTGAGCGCCGGTCACTTGTCGGAGGCCGTTCATTATCGCTGTCTGGAGCGCTGGCAGCCGCGCGAGTCGCGCGCGGCGCAGGCGGTCCGGCACGGCGGGGAGGCGGGATCATGATCATGGCGTTATGGCTTTTGGCGGCGTCCTATGGCGCCGCGCCGGCGGCGGCGCAGGTTCCGGGCGCGACCCGGCACACGGTCGTCGCGGGGGAGCATCTGTGGGGGCTTTCCGGACGTTATTACGGGAATAATTTCCGCTGGCGCGCCCTCGCCGACGCCAATCCCGGGATCAAGGACCCCAACTTGATCTATCCCGGTCAGGTCCTCGACATTCCGGCGGCGCCGGCCGCTCCCGCGCCGCCGGCGGAGGCTTCGGCTCCGGCCGAACTTCCGGCCGTCCCGGCGCCCGCGCCGGCCGCCGCCCCGGTTCCGGAGGCTGAAGCCGAAGAGGTCGCCGCCGCGGAGCCGCCGCCCGACCAGGCCGCCGCTCCCGAGCCGGGCGTCTTCGATCGCGCGGAGCCGAGGCCGGCCTCCGGAGCCGACCAGCCCGGGCTTTCGCTGAAAATGCCGGCGCAAATGAGCGAACAATATCCCTCCCTGGGCCGGACCAAGGCCCCGGCCGGCTGGAAGGAGGACGGCCGCGTGACCGAGTTCGACGGCCGGGAGATCCTGGCCGCTTCGGGAGACTTGATCGAGGGCAAGCTGCGCTCGGGGCCGTCCGTCCAGGCCGGCGAACGCCTCTACGTATTGCGCAAGGACGCCGCCAAGGATTCCGATGCCGAGCCCAAGGCTCTATACCTTCAGCGCGTCGGCGTCGTGGAGGTCCGGGAGGTCGTCGAGAAGAGACGGGTCCGCTGCCGGGTCCTCAAATCGGGCGGAGCCGTGGAGCTCGGGGATTATCTGGCGAGGCAGCCGTTATGATGAAGCTCGCCCTGGCCGCCCTGGCCGCGTGGGGCGGCTATTATTACCTCGCGCATCATTGCAAATTCGACGACGGCATCGAATTCGTTTCCCGGCACAAGGACGCCGCCTGGGCGCCGCGCGCCAATTATCTGATCGGCATGGTTTACGAGCAGCGCGAGGATTATCCCAAGGCCCAGGACGCCTTCTCCCGCCTGCTGACCGCCTACCCGACCTGCCAGTACGCGGCCGACGCCCTGCTCAAGATGGGCCTGGCGGCCGAGCATAACGGAGATTGGGACACGGCCAAGTCCGCCCTCGCCCGCTACGCCGAGGAGCATCCGGACGGCGGCAAGATCGAGCTGGCCCGCAAGCGCCTGGAGTTGCTCCGGTATCAGCATGGCCCCTGAGCCCGAGGTTTCCGGCGCCGCCTTCGCCGCCCGCGTCGAGGCGGGGCTGCGCGGCCGGGGCATGAGCCTGCGCGCGCTTTGCCGCGAGGTGGGCCTGGATCCCTCGTTCTTCTCCAAGGTCCTGGCCGGCAAGCGCAGCCCGCCTTCCGACGAGTCCGTGCTGCGCGCCGTCGCCGGGGCCCTGGGGCTCGACGCGGTCGAGCTCGTGGTCTCGGCCGGGCGCATCCCCACGGAGTGGCGCGCCATATGGCGCGATCCGGAGCTGTTCCGGGAGATTCACGCGCGCGCCCAGGGGGCGCCGGCTTCGCCCCGGCCCTGCGCGCGCGCCGCCGTGGCGGCGCGGCCGCGCCCGCCCGCGGGGGACCTGGCGGAGGAGCTGCTGTGAGTCCCGGGCTGGAGTCCTGGCTGGGTCTCAACGCGGCCCGCGGTCCGGGGCCCGACCGCCTGCTCGGCCTCGCCGGCAGGCTCGGTCTGGCGGGAGTGTTTCGCGCCGGCGCCGAGGAGCTCGCGCGGGCCGCGGGCTCGAGCCTGGAGTCGGGCGAGCGCCTGCGCGAGGCCCTGCACGGCTTCGACGCGCGCCGGGAGCTGGAGGAGGCCCGCGACCTGGGCTTCGCGCTGATTTGCCGGGAGGAGCCCGAATATCCCGACTGCCTCAAGTCGATCGCCGACGCGCCCCTGGTCCTTTACGCCTGGGGCCGGCTGGACTTCGGCTCCGGCGGCTTGGCCATCGTCGGAACCCGGCGGCCCACCCCTTACGGCCGGCGCATGGCGCGCTCATTCGCCCGGGAGGCCTCCCGGGCCGCGGCGGTGGTCAGCGGCCTGGCGCGCGGCATCGACACCGAGGCGCATGGCGCGGCCCTGGAGGCGGGCGGCCGCACCTGG
>JAQUMZ010000431.1 GCA_028717865.1 Elusimicrobiota bacterium
CCACCCGCTTGATCGAGTCTATCCCGAGGTCCGCCTCCAAATCCATGTCCGCGTTGAGCGACTCCGCCGGATAGCCGGTCTTCTCGCAGACCACCGCCGTCAGCGCCGCCAAGACGTTCCCGGCGGGGGCCGCGGGCGCGGGCGCCGGCACGGCCGGCCCCGCGCCTTGGGCCTGTCCCTCGCCCAGATACTGCGCCACCTGGCGCAGGGTTCGCAGGGTCCCCAGATGCTCGGGCTTGACCCGCGGCGCCCCCGGCAGCTTCTCTTGGACCGCCGAGAGTATCTCCACCCGCTTGATCGAGTCTATTCCGAGGTCCGCCTCCAAATCCATGTCCGCGTTGAGCGACTCCGCCGGATAGCCGGTCTTCTCGCAGACCACCGCCGTCAGCGCCGCCAGCACGCCCTTAGCGACGGCCGCGGGCGCGGCCGGCGGGGGCTCGCGCCGGATTTCGGCGGCGGGCCGGGCCGGCGGTTCCAAGGATGGGAGAACCGCGGGCGTCCCCCGGCCGGCGGCGGCCTGCTGCTGCTCGACCAAGGACTGGAACGAACGCTGGATCGCCTCCTGGCCGGAGAGGAAACGGGCATGAAGCTCCGCGGTCTGCTGCTGAAGCTTCTCGAGCGCCTTCATGCTCTCCTGGGCCGATTGCAGAGCCGACAGCGCCGCGGGATCGGCCGACGGCGCATCCGCCCGCGGCGGGCGCGGCGCCGGAATATGCTCCGCGGGCCTTTGCGTCCGGTAATTGGCCCCGCAAAGCTTCACGGAGAACTTCGGTTTCGGCTTGCGCGCCGCGGCGGCGCCCTGCCACCGCGCCAGCCGCACCGGAAAGCCCAAGGCCGCCAACTCCGCCAGGGTCCGGCCCAGATCGGAGACTCCGTCGCGCCGGCCCGCGGAGGCATCGACGCAGAGCGCGCGGAACTGGCGGCCCTTGAGTATGGCCGAGACCAGGCCGGTCAGCTTGCCGCCCGGACCGGCCTCCAGGAATACGCGGGCCCCGGCGGCGTGCATGTTCTCGACGAGCGACACGAATTCCACCGGCGCGGACAACTGGCCGGCCAGCAGGTCGCAGGCGCTCTGCGCGGAGTCCGGATAGAGCCCGGCGGTCTTGTTGGCGTAGACCGGGACGTCGGATTTGCGCAGGCCCAGTTTCTTTATCGCCGTGCGGAAGGCCTTCTGCGCGGCTTCCACCATGGGGCTGTGAAACGCCGCGGAAACCTGCAGTTCCACCCCGCGCAGGCGGCGCCGGGCCAGCGCCTCCACGGCGCGGCGGATCTCGTCCTTGGGCCCGGAAAGCACGGACTGCTCGGGAGCGTTTTTGTTGGCGACGACCAGGCGCAGGCCCTCCTCGGCCAGCAGCCGTTCGAGCTCGCCCAGGGGCGCCGAGACCGCGAGCATGCCTCCGCCGTCGCCCGCCGCCTCGGCCATGGCCTTGCCGCGCAGCACGGAAAGCTGGTGCAGGGTGGCCTCGTCGTAGCGGCCGGCGGCGCACAGGGCCACGAGTTCGCCGTAGGAGTGGCCGGCGAAGGCGTCGGCCTTGACCCCGAAGCTTTCGAGAACCCTCCAGGCGGCCAGATCCGCCGCCCCCAGGGCCGGCTGGGCCGCGCGCGTGTCGCGCAAGGCGGCCTGACGGGCCGCCTGCTCCTCCGGCGTGAAGGCCGGCCGGGGATGGATCAAATCGCCGAGGCCGCCGCCGAAGGCCCGGTCGGCCGCGGCCAGGACGTTGAAAGCCTCCGGGAACTGGCAGGCCAGGTCGCGGCCCATGCCGAGGTATTGCGACCCCTGGCCGGGGAAAAGCACGGCGAGCTCGCCCGGCTTGCCGGCCCCGAAGAAAATCCCGTCCGGGAACCGCGCGCCCTCCGGGCGCGCCAAAGCCTCGAGCGCCGCCTGGCGCGGCCGGGCCCAGCCTTCCTTCTGGTCGAGGACCAGGCACAGCCGCGCGGCGGCCGCGGGGTCGAAAGCGGCCCGCGAGGCGGCGGCCAGCGCGCGCGCCTCCTCCCAGTCCGCGGCCGCGCCGCTCTCGGCGAGGGCCCGGCGCAGGGCCTCGCGGTCCGGGCCGCTGAAGGCCGCGATCTCGGTCCGGCCGTCCCAATCCGCCCGCGCCTTGGCGGGGTCGTGCTCCTCGAGCACCACGTGGAAGTTGCTGCCGCCGAAACCCATGGCGCTGACCGCGGCGCGGCGGGGCCCGTCGGCGAGCCACGGCCGCTTCTCGGTGTTCAGGTAGAACGGGCTGTCCGGGTCGGCCAAGACGGGGTTGGGACGGCTGACCTTGATGGTCGGCGGCAGCACCTTATGGTGCAAGGACAGCGCGGCCTTGATGAGCCCGGCCGCGCCCGCGGCGGCCTTGGCGTGGCCGATCTGGGACTTGACCGAGCCCAGGGCGCACCAGCGGCCGGGCCGCCCCGCGCCCCGCCGGAAAACCTCCGCGAGCGCCGCGACCTCGGCCGCGTCGCCCGCGGCCGTGCCGGTGCCGTGGGCCTCGACCAGGCCGACGCTGGAGGGCTCCACGCCCGCCGCCGCGTAGGCCGCGCGCAAGGCCTGGGCCTGGCCCTCGGCGCTGGGCGCGTAGATGGACTTGCCGCGGCCGTCGGAGGAGGAGCCCACGCCCTTGATGACGGCGTAGACGCGGTCGCCGTCGCGCTCGGCGTCGTCGAGGCGCTTGAGCACCACCATGCCCAGGCCCTCGCCCAGCAGGGTACCGTCGGCGCCGGCGTCGAACGGACGGATGTCGCCCGTCGGCGAGA
>JAQUMZ010000432.1 GCA_028717865.1 Elusimicrobiota bacterium
GGGACGGTTTCTTCCGTCAGCCTCTTTTGCATCCGCTCAGGGATGCGGGTGATGGTGCGCGCAGGCCGTGTCCGGGGTGACGGGCTCCAGCCGCCCTTGCTTCAGGGCGTCCAAGGTGGATTGAACGGTCGGCTGGCTGGTTCTGTAAACCTTGATGCCGGCGGCGTTGAGCTTCATCAGGGCCCCCATGCCGATTCCGCCTACGACGAGGGCATCCAGCTTCTCGCCGGAAAGAACCGCGAGGGGCTGGCACATCCCGTGCGCGTGATGCTGGTTCGCGTTCTTGACGGCCTTGCAGGTCAGAGCGTCGCAATCTACGATCATGAAGATCGGGGCGGAGCCGAAATGCCCGCAGACCCTGCTCTCAAGGCCGTCGTTGTTCTCGACCGGTATGCAGATGTTCATTTGCCGTTCTCCTTTCCCGTCATGATTAGGGCGCAGCTTTCCACCAGGGCGCGGGCGACCTTCTTCCTGGCCCGGGTCACCAGGCGCTGCACGGTCCCCCTGGAAACGTCCATGCGTTTGCCGGCGTCCTCCTGAGACAGCCCCAGCAGGTCGCAGAGCCGCATGGACTCGAGCTCGTCCTGGGCGAGATGAATCTTTTCCAGGCGGCCCATGGGGACCTGGGTCGGCTTGAAGGCGTTGCGGCCGTAAGGGCAGCCGCAGCGGCGGGGCTTGAGCGGGCGCGGGCTCATAATGTGCATATGCACAATATCATCTATCGCCCCCGCGCGTCAAGCTCCGCCGCCGGCTTGCGCTCGCAAGCCGGCGAGGGTCGCTAAATGAAGCGCTTGCGCGGCCCAGGTCGGCATGTGAGTCGTCCGATCCAGGAGACGCATGAAAAAGAATGCCTCAATTGCAGGTCCCCCTAAAACGAAAAACTTCTGCCCAGGAGCTTGAAGGACTGGATTTCAGCGGAGGCGCAATTCGTCGGTGATGCGGAGCCCTTCCAGGAAGGCCAGGTCGTGGGAGATGACGAGGATGGCGCCTTGGAAACGGGCGAGGGCTTCCTCCATGAATTCGATGTTCATGAGGTCGAGGTTGTTGGTGGGTTCGTCCATGATGAGGAGCTGGGGCGCGGGGTCGGCGAGGAGTATCTTGGCCAGGGAGGCGCGCAGCCTTTCGCCTCCGCTCAGCGTGGCGACGGCCTGGAGGGCCTTGCCGCCTTGAAAAAGAAACTGGGCCAGGAGGTTGCGGATCTCGGCCGTGCTTTTGGCGGAGCCGGTCCGGGCGTTGTCGAGCACGGTGAGGCCGTCGTCGAGGAGCGAGGAGCGCTGGTCCATGAAACCGTAGTGGACGCCTCCGAGTTTGAGGCTTCCCGCGACCGTTCCTGGGAGGGCTTTGAAGCCGGTGAGAAGGTTTAGCAGCGTGGTCTTGCCCGAGCCGTTGGGGCCCGAGATGGCGAGGCGCCGGGGGCCGTGCAGGGAAGCCGTGACGGGTTCCGCCCAAAGGTCGCGGTCCATGCCGTCGTAACGGAAGTTGACCTGCCTGGCGTCGAAGACGAGTTTTCCCGCGGGGAGAACGGTGTCCGGGAAGTCGGCGTAAATGACCGGATCGGTCTTTTGCTTGAGAAAAGCGTCGCGGGCCGAGTCCACCTTGGCGTCGTATTCCACGTCCGCGGCTGATTGGACCTTGCCCAGGGTATTCTGGGCGCGTCTTTTGCGGCCGCCTAGTAGTATCTTGGGTAGGCCGCTCTTCTTGGCGGACTTGGCCGCCTGACGCATGCGCTTCTGCTGGGCTTCGAGCTTTTCGTGGCGGACTCGGGAGGCTTGGTCGCGGATCCTGGTGGCGTCCTGGAGGCCCTTGGCCAGGCGGGCGCGCTCGGCGCCGCGTTGGCCTGCGTAGAAGTCCCAGTTGCCGCCGAAAGTGGCGAGGCCTTGGTTGGAGAGTTCGAGTATGGTCGCGACCTCCTTGAGCAATTCGCGGTCGTGGGAGATTATTAACAGGCCGCGGGTGGTGGAGCGGACGAACTCGAGCATGGTCCGGCGGGCCTCGCGGTCGAGGTTGTTGGTGGGTTCGTCAAGAAGGATGAAGTCGGCGCCGGAGGCGAGCTGCCGCAGCAGCCGGACCTTGGTCCATTCGCCGCCGCTGAGGGCCGCGCAGGGGGTGTTTGGATTGATGCCGGCCTGGAGCGCGGATACGGCGGCGGCGTCGTCGCGGGAGACGTCGGCCCAGAGGCCGTGGAGGTAGCCGGAGACGGTTTGGCCGGGGGGCGTTTCGAGTTGGGCGAAGTAGGAGACTCGGGAGTCTTTCTTGATTCTGCCGGACGCGGGTTCAAGCTCGCCCAAGGCGAGGCGGGCGAGGGTGGATTTGCCGACGCCGTTGGGGCCGATGAGGCCGTATTTGCGGCCGGTCTCCAGGGCGAGGCTCAGGCGCTGGAAGACCGGCTGGCCGTCGGGCCACTCGAAGGCGACCGAAGTGAAGACGATGGACACGCCCCATGATGATACCAAGTAATTCCAGGGGCATTTGCGTGGACAAGACCTTTGGCCTGTACGAAGACCGAAAGCAGCTTGTTCGCGCAGGCCACGTGGATGCCGCTATTGATCCGGTCTGCGCCATGCGTTATTGATTTTTTGTAGCATAGCCGAAACTGGGCCCTGGGGGCCCGGGTTCGCAAGCGGAGCGGGATGCGAGTGAGGGCTGGCCTTGATCTCGTCGCTAGCCTGGCAGATTGTTATGCCAATCGCGGGGTAGAAGAGGCATGAAGATGAGGCGGTGGCTGGGCCGCTCGTTGG
>JAQUMZ010000433.1 GCA_028717865.1 Elusimicrobiota bacterium
CGCTGACCCTCGGGCACGGCGAGCTCCACGAAATGGATGCCCAGGGCCGTGGCGGCGGCCTGGCTGTCGCGGCGGGTCCGCCAGTCGTCGAGGCTCCAGCGCAGGCGGAAGGGCCGCGGCGCCTGCCCGCGCAGGGCCGAGCCGGCGGGCACGGCCCGCGGCTGGCGGTTGAATTTCCAGACCTCCAGGCCCCGGCGCCCCCGGCCGGCAAGGTAGCGCGCCGCCACGGCGGCGGGACGGTCGAACACCGACCCGTCGCTGGCCGAGCGCAGCAGTTTTATGTACTCCGAGTGGGCCCAGGCCAGGGGCACGGCGGCGCCCGTGGTCCGGCCCCGGAACAGGCCCGCCCGGGGACGGTCCGCCTCGTCCCAAACCTGCTCGGGCAGCATGCCGCCCTTGGAGGCGAAGCCCTCCAGCGCCCGGATGTAGGGCTTGACGTCGCGTCCCGCCGCCAATTCGTAGTGGCCGCGCTCGCCGGTCAGCAGGGGCCAGGCGCGGCCCCGGCCCCAGCCGAGGAAGGGCCCCCCGTCCGGCCTTTGTCCGTAGCCGTCGTGGTTGTAGCGGCGCCAGCAGGGGCCGCAGGGAGTGTCCACCTTCAAGACGGCGTCCACCACGCGCAGGGAGTCCCGGATCAGGGTCTCGTCCGCCCGGCGGATGCCGTAGCGGACCAGCTGCAGGAACCCGGCGTCGACGATGTCCTTGGCCGCGAACCGGCAGGGCCGGCCCGGCTCGACGTTGGCCAGCCCCAGGACCGCCGCGTTCGGATCCTCCGGGGCCCGCGGGTCGCGCGGGTCCGCCGGCAGTATGCGTATGTAATGCCGGGAAATCCCGGGGACCAGCTCCCCTTGGGTCGTGACGGTCCAGGCCTCCACGTGGGACTCCAGGAAATCCGCGTAGGCCTCGAGGCACTCCGCGGTCGCGGCGTCCGCGCGCCGCCGGGCGAACTGCGCCGCGCAAATGAGAGCCGCGATTTCCGCGGCCAGCGTCGAGGGCGAATAGCCGCCGGCCTCCTCCCACCTTTCCTGCGCGGTCGCCGGCCCTTGCAGGACGATGTAGCGGGCCGCCTTGAGGACCATGGGATAAGGGTCGAAATCCTCCAAGGCCCCCAGCTCGGCCAGCCGCCACGCCAGGATGACCGGAAAGGCCGCCTCGTCGAGCTGGACGCCCCGCCAGAAAGGGTCGCCGTTGATCCAGAAGTTCTGGTAGAAGCCTCCGTCGTCCAGCTGGGACACCGCCAGATAGGTCAGGGCCCGCAGGGGCGTCTGGCGGTGGCCGGCGGCCAGCAGGCCCCCGGCGCTGTTGCACAGGTCCCGGGTCCAGACGAGGTGATAGCCCCCGAGGCCGTCGTCGTCGCCCAGGGCCTCGCCCCAAGGGATGCTGAGGGACGCGATCATGGCGCCGGGATAGGTCTTGTCCTCGTGGGCCAGCAGGATGCTTTCGCTGGCCAGGTAGAGCCTGCCGCCGTCCTGGGAGGCCTGCTCCAGTGCGGCGTCGCGCATCGAGGCGCGGTGCCACTGCTCCTGGAACCTGCGGCGGTGCTCGGCGTAGGGAAAGGCCAGGGACTGGAACAAGGTCGAGACCGCCCCGTGGAGCCGGAAGCCGAAGGCCAGGCCCAGCGTGAAGGTCCGCGCGCCCGAGAGGTCGAGCTCGCCGGTCAAGGCCACGTTGCCGTCCAGGGCCCGGTCGAATTCCCAGTCCATGCGCAGGTTGCCGCGCAGATCGGTCCAGCCGTCGCTGGCGCCCACGAAACCGCAGGAGGCCCGGGAAAAAGGCACGGAGGCCCCGAGGGCCAGGTGCAGCCGGTTGCGATAGGCCGCCAGCACCCGCCGCCCGGCGACGTTCAATTGGACGGCGTTGTTGCCCCAGCCCCGGCCCTCCAGGTGCGGCGCCAGCAGCACGTAGAGGCGCAGCTTCTTGAGGAGTTCCTCGTCGCCCTCCAGGCGCGTGCGGACCAGCACGCAGGGCAGATGCGGATCGCAGATCGCTTCCTTGACGATGCGGTAGCGCCCCCGCGGGTCGCTGTTGACGACCCGGTAGGCGCGGGAATGGGGGTCCATGGGCTCCAGCCGGCTCACGAGGTCGCGCTTTTCCTCGTGGAAGAAGCTTTCCCCGTCGGTGACGAGGTACTCCAGGTCCCGCACCTGGGGTGAATCGACGGCGGGGAAGTAGACCTCGTTGATGATGCCGTGGGAGGCGGTGAACCACACCCGGCTGGAGGTGTGGTAGGCCGTGCCCAGCCCTTCCTTGTTGCTATGGGTCCAGCGCGGCGCAATGCCGGGCCGGCCGAAGGCCTCGCCGGCGCGGGATTCCGGGTTCATCGCGGCGAAGCCAGTCTAGCGGGTAAAAATCAAAAAATCCTCAAGACGCGCCGGACTACGGGACGACCTCGAGCCGCGCCAGTATCCGGGCGGCGATCTCGCCGTAGGCGCCGCCGAAGTGGTGCCCGCCGCCGAGAGCGACGACCAGCGCCGACCCGGGCTCGAGGTCCGGGCAAAGGGAGTCCGGCTCGCCTTTTCCGTAGAAGCAAAGCGGCGGCGCCCCCGGCCAAGCCTCGAGCTCGGGCTTGACGGCGGCGCCGCCCGAAGCGCCGCCGAACCAGTCGCAGACTTGGAACTCGAACTCGGCCCGGCGCGACGGCGCGATAAGGGCCAGCAGTTCCACCCTCGCCTTCGCGCCGGCGGGCAGGCGGTTGGCCGCGAAGGGCAGGACGTCGGCGCCCCGCGAGTAGCCGATC
>JAQUMZ010000434.1 GCA_028717865.1 Elusimicrobiota bacterium
CTGCGGGCCCGGGGCCTTTACGGAAACGCCTGGCGCGGCGCCTCGGACCTGCTGGTCATCGAGGCCGACGAGTCGGACGGCTCGCTGGTCAACTATCGTCCGGCGGTCGGGGTGTTCCTCAATCTGACCAAGGACCACAAGGGCGTGCCCGAGCTCCAGGAAATTTTCCGCAAGTTTCGCGCCAACGCGGGCTCCGCGCTGGTCAACGCCGACGATCCGCTCTTGGACGGTTTGCGGCCGGAGCGGACCTTCGGCCTGGCCGCGGGCGAATTGCGCGCCGAGATAATGGAACTCGGCGCCGAGCGCTGCCGCTTCCGGCTGGGGGGGGAGGAATTCACGCTGCCTCTGCCGGGGCGCCACAACGTCGCCAACGCCGCGGCCGCCGTCGCCGCCTGCGTGGGCGAGGGGGTTGCGCTGCGCGATTGCCGGCGGGCGCTGGCCGGCTATCAGGGCGTGGCGCGGCGCTTCGAAAGTCTGGGGCGCGTGCGCGGCGTGGAGGTCGTCGACGATTTCGCCCACAATCCGGCCAAGATCGCGGCCACCCTGCAGGCGGCGCGTCTGCGGGGCGAGCGCCTGCTCGCCGTCTACCAGCCGCACGGTTTCGCCCCCACGCGCATGCTCAAGGCCGAGCTCATCGAGGCCTTCGCTTCCGGCCTGCGCCCCGAGGACCGGCTCTGGCTGCCCGACATCTACTACGCCGGCGGCACCGCGAGCCGCGACATCTCATCCCGGGACATCGTGGAGCCCTTGTGCGAGCGCGGCCTGGCGGCCGTCCATGCGCCGTGCCGCGAACGCCTGCCCGGCGAGATCGCGGCCGAGGCCCGCGCGGGCGACCTGGTCCTGGTCATGGGCGCGCGCGATCCCTCCCTGGCCGACTTCGCCCGCAGCGTCCTGACCGCCCTGGGCGCTCAGGGTTCCGGGCCCCGGTAATACTTCAGCGCCTCGGGCAGCCATTCCTTGATGCCGGCGATGCGCTTCTGGTCGGTCGGATGGGTGCTCAGGAAGGCGGACAGCCCGGGCTCGCTTTGACCCCGGGCCATGCGGGTCCAGAAATCCACGGCGACGCGGGGGTCGTAGCCGGCCTTGGCCATGAGGATGAGCCCGATGCGGTCCGCCTCGGACTCCTGCTTGCGGCTGAAGGGCAGCAGAACCCCGACCTGGGCCCCGGCGCCGTAGGCCGACAGCATGAGGTTCTGCGTCTCGGCGGGCTTCTGGGCCAGGGCCGCGGAGAGCGCCGCCCCCCCGAACTGCGCCAGCAGGCCCTGGCTCATGCGCTCGCCGCCGTGGCGCGCCAGGGCGTGGGCCACTTCGTGGCCGACGACCACGGCCAGCCCCGCGTCGTCCTGGGCCAGGGGCAGCAGGCCCGTGTAGACCGCGACCTTGCCGCCGGGCAGGCAGAAGGCGTTGACGGTCTTGTCGTCCTTGATGACGTTGAACTCCCATTTGAAATCGGGCTGGTCGGCGGCCCGGGCGATGCGCTCGCCGACGCGGCGCACCATGGCGATCTGCCCCGGGTCGGTGGAGAGCTTGGCTTGGCGCAGGGTCTGTTCGTAGGAGGTGGCGCCCAGCGACGCTTCCTCGCCCAGGGGGATGAGATTCAATTGATGGCGTCCGGTGTAGGGCACCGTGCGGCAGGCGGCCAAGGCCGCCGCCAGGGCGGCGAGGCGGCCAGCCTTCAAGATTTTCGTTCCCCGGCGCCGCCGCGGACCTTGAGCAGGCCGGCCGCGCGTTCCAGGTTTTCCGGGCGGACCCAGAGGGCCGCCGTGAACCGGCCCCGGGCCGATATCCAGTCGGCGCACTCGACGTTTATGTTTTCCCCGGCCAGGACCTTGAGCGAGCGGATCAGCGCCGCGCCGGCATCGGCCCCCCAAACAAGGAAACAGCGGGAGCCGCGGGGCTGCAGCCCGCGCCGTTCCAGCGCCGCCCGCAGGCGTTCGGGTTCCTTGGCCACGGCGGCCAGCTTGTCGCGGCCGCCGCGGCCGGTGTAGGCCCAGAAGGCCAGCAGCTCGATGCCCCCGGACTTGAAGAAGTCTGCGTTCTCCCAGAGCTCGCCGGGCTTGTTGGGCGAATCCCAGTCCAGGCATTCGGTCAGTCGGGCCGGCATGGAGCCAGTGTACGAACTCCGGGGCCGGCTGTGAACATTCTGCCGGTCTTGTGCGAACGAACCGCGCGCGGTCTCAACAGAAAAGCAAAGCAAGCAAGGAACGTCCCCGGAGACAAAGCAAAGAAAGCAAGGAACGTCCCCCTAAACCTTTCCGACCAGGAGCAGGAGGCGGCCGGCGGGGCGCACTAATTCGCAGGGCAGGGCCGGCCGTCCGGCGCGGCGCTTCAGCCGGGCGAGGATATCCGCCTTGTCGGCGCCCGCGACCAGAAATACCGTCAGGCGCGAGCGGTTGATCATGGGCAGGGTCAGCGTGATGCGGTCGGGCGCGCCCGCCGGCGCGCGGGTGTGCAGGACCAGCCGGCGCTTTTCCCGCAGGGCCGGGTCTCCGGGAAAGAGCGAAGCGGTGTGGCCGTCCTCGCCAATGCCGAGCTGGCAGAAGTCGAAGCCCGAGCGGTGGATTCCCCGCCGGCGCAGCAGGGCCTCGTAGGCGGCCGCGCCGCGGTCCGGGCCGCGGCGGCCGGCGTGCATGGGAAAAACCTTGGCGGGCGCGACGCGGCGAAGCAAGGCGGCGCGCGCCAGCCCGGAGTTGCTGCGGGGATCGGCTTCGGGCACGCAGCGCTCGTCGC
>JAQUMZ010000435.1 GCA_028717865.1 Elusimicrobiota bacterium
CGAGATGAAGTGGAGGTTGCCTCCGACGTGGCGGAAGGCGGCCGCGAGGATCAGCTCGTGCCAGCCCACCGGGCGGAACAGGCCGCCTCCGTCCACGGCCACGGTGGCGGCCTGGTGGGTACCGAGGTCCTCGCTGATGACCTTCAGGGAGAGGCCGGCGGATATCTCGCCGGTCCAGGGTTCCATCTCGTAGCCCAGGGGACGCTCCACGTGGGGGATGTTCCACTTGTCGCCGAAGTAATCGCGCGCCTCATCCACGGGGTCGCCGCCCGAGAACTGATGGCCGTAGGCGAAGGCGTAGACCTCGGAATGCGGGGCGAAGCTCCCCAAAGTCCGGTTCGTGGCGTCGACCAGGTCCAGGCTGTCCTGGGACAGCCTCGTGACGGCGAAGGCCACGGTGCCGTGCAGCCAGCGCACGGGCGCGGCCACGGCGCCGAAGTCCTGGTGCAGCCCCGCCGGCATCTCCGAGCGGGTGTAGGAGACTTCGGGCCGGGAGACCCGCGCCAATCCGGCGGGGTTCCAGTATACGGCGTCCGCGCCCTCCGCCACGGCGCTGTAGGCCTCTCCCATGCCCAGCGCCCGCGCGCCCGCGCCCAGGCGCAGGAATTCCGCGGCGGCTGTGCCCACGTTCTTCTGCAGGGCCGCAGCCTGCGGGGCCAGGACCAGCAGGACGGCGAACAGGCCCGCGGTCATCGGATGATCACCACCCGCCGGACCTGGGTCTGGCCTCCCGATTCGATGGTCACCAGATAGGTCCCGGACGCCGCCTGGTGCCCGAAGCGGTTGCTGCCGTCCCAAGAGTAGGCTCCGCCGACGGCCGTCCCTCGGGACACCAGCTCGCCGGTCACGGTGAAGATCCTCACCAAGGCCTCAGCGGGCATCTTGGTGAACTGCAGGGCGCTCGCCCAGTAGGGGCTGGCCACGTCGCCGATCTCCCACGGCTGCGGGAAGACCTGCACGGAGGAGAGGTCCGCGCTCGCGGTGATGAAGAACGGGGCCAGCAGCGAGAAATGGGAGAGGCAGGCGGTCAGGGTGCGGCCCGAGACGTCGACCTTGGAGGACGACTCCAGGGTCCACTGTCCGGCGGCGGTATCATAACGGAAGAGGCGCAGGGTCTTGGGGTCCTGGCCGAGCGGGACCTGGTCCGGATCGTAGCCCACGACCAAGGCCACGCACCAGGGCGGGCTGGGCTGCAATCCCTCGGCGGAGAGCTCGATGCCCACGCTGGAGCCGAACGGCGTCAGGGCCGCCACCTGGTTGGAGTTCGCCAGAGCGAGGTCCGTGCTCACCTCGGCCTTGGCGGTGACGTTGGTGCCGACGGGAAAGGCCCGGACCGGGACGGCCACCCGGACGGAGGTCAGCCCGGGGAAGGCGACGGTGGAAAGGACCAAGGTCAGGACATCCTCGCCGCTCACGGTCCCGGAAGAGATCGGGGGCAGGGCTGTGGTGGTCGAGCCGAAGGAAAGCCAGTTGATCTGGCCTTCCAAGTTCAGCGAACCCACGCGCGCATGGTAGGCCGTGCCGCAGGAGAGTCCCCCGACCGCCGCCGTGGAGACCCCGTTGGCCACCGTGCTGGAGTAGACCACTCCGGTGAAGGCCGGAGAGGTCGAGACCTCCAGACGATAGCCTTGACAGGTGCCGCTGGAGGGGGCCAGAGGCAGCCTCTGCCAGACCGCGGTCGCGCTGGTGTAGTAAACGTCCCGGAAGGCGGCGGCGGCCGGAGGCGTCGCCAGAGTGGCGGCCAGCTGGCGCATCGTCAGGAAGGCGCCGTCGGGGTTGGTGCTCAGGCTCTCGGCGCGCACCTGCGCGTCATAGCTGGTGTTCGGCTGCAGGCCCGAGAGGACCGCAGAGGTCTCGTAGGTGTCGGAGGTCGGACGCACGCCGAAGCTGAAATCGGGGGAACAGCTGGACAGCCGCGCCGAGTAGAGTGTGCCGGGCGCGAGGGTCCCGGCGCCCCAGCCCAGGCCCAAGGTCGTGCTGCTGCGGGAGAGGAGCGGGCCGGCCAGCGCCAGGGGGGTGGCGACCAAGGTGGCCGTGGGCTGGGCGACGGTGAACAGGGTCGCAGACCCGCTCTGGTTGAGGGCCGCCACCGAGGCGTAGTAGAAGCGGTTGGAGAGCAGGCCGGAGAAGGACGCGGCCTGGTTGGCGGTGTTGGAGGAGGCGGCCACCGAGGCGGCCGTCGCGGCCGTGGCGAGCCTCACCAGATACCGGGTGCCCGGGGAGTTGTTGCCGTCGAAGGAGAAGGTGAAGCCGTCGAGTCCCAGGCCGGAGAAGGGCTGGCCCGAAGGATCGGGCTTGGGCTGGTCGACCAAGGTATAGGTCGAGCCGATCGCGTACGGCCCCTCGGCGGCGCCCGAGAGGTCCAGGGCCCAGACCCGCGCCGAATAGATGGAGTTCTTGCCCAGCCCCGTCAGCGCCGCGCTCAGATTCCGCGTGACCGACGAGGCCGCGACCGCCGCAGCCGCGTCCAAAGCCTCGGCCCGGTACCAGGTGCCCGGCGCGTTGCCGTTGTCCGACCAGGCCACGGTCATGGAGGTCATGTGGACGGCGGCGAAGGGGACGGCCGCGGCCGTGGGCACCGCAGCGAGAGTCGCGGGCTTGGGGGTCTGGCTGGAGTCATAGTAGGGGCCCCCGTCCGCGGCCCGCACCCGGAAGTAGTAGCTGGTGTTCGGGATCAGGTCCGAGAAGCTCGCGCTG
>JAQUMZ010000436.1 GCA_028717865.1 Elusimicrobiota bacterium
CGGGGTCGGGCAGGGCCCGGCCGTCGTCCTTGTAGGTTCTCATGCCGGGCAGCGCGGCGGCGTCGCGGGCGGTATCTTCCACCCAGCGGACGAGCCGGGCGTCGGGCAGCAGGCCTTGTTCGGCGCAGCGCATGAATACCCCGCCCAGGGCCCGGCGGATCGGGCGCAGCGCCTGCGCGCCGTCGATGGCGTGGGGCACGACCAGCACGCGCCGGGAACGGCTGAGTTCGGCGACGAGCTTGCGCAGCGCGGCTTCGGCGCGCTCGCGCTGGAATTGGCGCGGGGCCTCGGGCTCCAGGACGGCCGCGCGCGCCAGCGCGAATCCGCCCCGGGCGCGCACCCGTTCGGCGAGCCCGGCCAGGGTTTGGCGGTACTCCTCGGCGAGGCCGGAGGGGGCGCCGGTCCGGACGCGCGTCCCGAGGTCCGGCTGCGCCTCGGGGGCGGCGGGCGCCAGGCCGACGAGGACCACGGCCTCGTCGGAGGGTTTGCGGCTGAGGCTCAGCGCCCGGGAGGCGAGTATCTCCACTACGAGGGGATGATCGTCCGGGGCGGCGGTCAGGACCACGGGGCGCAGGACGCGAGCGCGCCGCACGAGCTTGTAGCCGGAGCGGGCGCCTTGAAAGAAGGCGGGGCTGGGGTCCTGCCGTATGCCCAAGAGGAAGCGGGTTTCCTCCATCAGGGGCGAGTGGGACGAGGCGTAAAGCGGCAGCGCCACGATCTTGCCCACGCGCGCCGCTTCGAGCCGATCTATGCTCTTTTGGACCGCCTTGACGTCCGCGTCTCCCGGAGCGAACTCGACCGGGACGGCTGGAGACAGGGTCCTGATCACTTCGGCCAGGAATGATTTCCAGGCCCGGCTTCCGCCCTGGCCCAGCAGCAGCACTCCATAGGCGGCGCGGCGCGGCGCGAAGAGGCTGCGTGGGGAGGCCGGCTGGGGCGCGGCTTGCGCGGTCCAGGCGCAGCACAGCAGCGCGAGCGCCGCCGGCGGCATCCGGCGCTGGCTCATGATCCCGGTTTATGCTTGGCGTGGGCCAGGGCGGCCTCGACGCGTTCGCGCAGTTCCTGCAGGCTGATCGGCTTGGTGATGAAGTCGTCGCCCCCCGACAGCGCCGAGCTGATCTGGTCGTGGCGGGTGTCGCGGGCGGTCAAAAACAGGATCGGGACGCGGCCGCCCTTCTTCTCCAGGGCCCGTATCTTCTGGCAGGCGGCCAAGCCGTCCATGACCGGCATCATCATGTCCATGAGAACAAGGTCGGGCTTGGCGGTTTTGAACGTTTCCACGGCTTCCCGGCCGTCCGCGGCCGTGAACGTCTCGAAATTCAAACGGGAGAGCTGGGTGGCGAGTATCTCGCGGATGGAGGGATCGTCATCCACCACGAGGATTTTCTTGCGGTTCATGATTCAGGGATCGAAGGCCCAGAGGGAGGTCGTATCCGCCGCGCCCACGACCGCCGCGGCCAGCTCCGGGCCGCCGGGAGCGCTCACCAGCGACAGGCCCACGCAGTAGCCGCCCAAGGCGCCCCGCCAGGCCGGCGAGAGGCTGAGGCCGTTCCAATCCATCCGGGCCAACTCGCCGCGGGAGAATACCCCGAAGGGGCCGGCGAGTCCGCCCAGGCCGGCGATGTTCTTGACCAGGTAGAGCGAGGCCGACTTGCCGCCGGCGCGCGCGAGCATGGGGGGGCGGAAATGCAGCATCCGGTCTCCCGTCCAGCGCACCCGGTTCGGGGTCTGGCCGTAGGAATCGGGAGTCTTGACCGCTCCGCCTTTCGTGAATTGGACGCGCACCAGCTCGGTGGAGCCCACCGAGACCGCGGCCGCCTTGCCGTCGAACGACGCGAAGGTGAAGTCGTAGAGCCAGTCCACGCGCCGTTTCGGGAACGCGAGGGCGGGACGGCCCTGCCGGTACTTGCCCTCGTTCCAGACGAGCGGATAGACCGCCCCGAAGGGGAAGGAACGGTCCTCGGTCACCTGCTGGGAGGCCAGCAGGCCGCGGCCGGCCTGGTCCTGGTAGCCCCGGACCAGGAACGGGAGGTCGGCGACGCGGGCCAGGTTGCCCTGGGCGTCGAGCTCCAGCACGATGGTTTCCAGGCGCGCGAAGCCTTGATTGTAAACGGAGGCGAAGAGTTCGGCGCGGCCGTTGCCGTTGAGGTCGCCGGCGTCCAGGGACATGATCCTGAGGCCGGTTTCCTTGGCCGTGAAGGAGGCCGCGGGCTTGTCGTCCCGGGGCGGATAGGGATAGATGAAGACCGAGCGGCCGTCGGACAGCGCGGCCCGGAGCTGGCCGTCGCCGCCGCAGTCCGCGACCACCATGGCCGAGGCCCGATAATCGAAAGCGGGGCCGCGCCAGCGCGGCTCGCGCACCGGCGCGGAGTCGTCCTGCGGCTTGGGGCTGGCCGCGGCGGCGGCCGGTTTGGGGGCCAGCAGGCGCGCCCGCATGCCGGGCGCCACGGTCCGCGCCGCCTCGGGCGACGCCAGGGCGCCCACGGAATACAGGGGTGCGACCTCCGTGATCTCGCCCTGGGCCACCTTGACTTCCATCCGGCCGAGCGATTGGCCGCTGACGGGGTGTTTGAGCTCCTCGCCCTCCTTGAAAATGACGAAAGGCCGTCCCGGAGCCGCCCCGGTTTTTTCCCCGAGATCCAGCACGACCGCGGCCGGGTCGACGAGCCGCACGACATAGCCGAGCGGCTCCGGCGCGGCGTCCTGGGCGCGGGAG
>JAQUMZ010000437.1 GCA_028717865.1 Elusimicrobiota bacterium
CCAGGCCATGGAAGCGCCCGCGCCGGAACGCTGGTCGAGCGCCGCCGAGGTCGGCGCCTGCCTTGAGCGCGCGGCCGCGGGGGAGTTTTCCGCCGCTCTTTTTTGGGGAGTCAACCCGGCCTATGCGTTATCGGATCAGGGCCTTTGGCGTGCGGCGGCCGAGGCCGTTCCTGTCAAGGCTTGCCTGGCCCAAAATCTCGATGAAACCTCCCAAGCCTGCGAAATCGTCCTGGCCGAGCACCATTGGCTGGAGGCTTGGGGCGATTACGAGCCGTTCCCGGGCCTCTGGACCCTGCAGCAGCCGGCACTGGCACCCCTCTACGATACCCGCCAGTTCGAGGATGTCCTGCTGGGGCTGTTGGGAAGAAAGGGCGGCTGCCGCGAGGCGCTTATGTCGCGTTGGCGGCGTGAAGTCCAGCCCAAGGACGCCTTGGCGCCGTTCCGGGTCTTCTGGGCGGACGCCTTGCACGACGGCGTCGTCGAGGTCGGGACCCCGCCGCCGACCGCGCCCGCCTTCGACCCGCGCCGCCTCGGCCCGGCGGCGCGCGAGGCGCTCTCGCCCTCCGGCACCGGCTTCGAGCTGCTCCTTCGTCCATCGGCCAACCTTTTCGACGGCCGTTACGGCAACGATGCCTGGCTGCAGGAACTGCCCGACCCGATAACCAAGCTGGCCTGGGGCAACGCGGCCGAGCTCGGTCCAGACGACGCCCGGCGCCTGGGGGTGGGCAACGCAGACCTGCTGCGGCTTTCGGCGCGCGGCCGCGAGGCGGTACTGCCCGTGGTAATCCAGCGCGGCCAAGCCTCCGGCGTCATAAGCGCCGCGCTCGGCTACGGCCGCCGCGCCGGCGGTACGGCCCAGGGTGTGGGCGTCGACCTCTATCCTCTGCTCGGCGCGGGATTCCTGAGCCCGGTCCGAGCCGTGTCCGCGGGCGGGTCGGGCCGGCTTTATTTCATGCAGCGCCACGACCGCCAGGAAGGCCGCGAACTGGCCCGCAGCCTTTCCCGCGCCGCCTACGCGGCCGGCCCGGGCTGGAGGCCGCCGCCCCACGGCGAGGTCAGCCTGTACCGAGAGCGGCGTTTCCCGGAGCACAAATGGGCCATGGCCGTGGACCTTTCCGCTTGCGTGGGCTGCCAGAGCTGCGTATTGGCCTGCCAGGCCGAGAACAATATCCCCACGGTGGGGGCGGAGCGCATCGTCAAGGGTCGCGAGATGTATTGGATACGGGTGGACCGCTACTACGAGGGCGAGGATCGCGATCCGCGGGTCAGGTTCCAGCCCGTCCCCTGCCAGCAATGCGACGACGCTCCGTGCGAGAACGTCTGTCCGGTGGCCGCCACGCAGCACGATGACCAGGGCCTCAATCAGATGGCCTACAACCGCTGCGTGGGCACCCGCTACTGCCTCAACAACTGCCCCTACAAGGTCCGTCGTTTCAATTTCTTCGAGTACACCGCCGAGACCAAGGCTCCGGCCGAGCTCGTCTTCAACCCGGAGGTCACGGTGCGCCCCCGGGGCGTGATGGAGAAATGCACCTTCTGCATCCAGCGCATACAAAACGCCCGGCAGGCCGCCCGCGACCGGGGCCGGCCCCTGGCCGACGGGGAGGTCAGTCCCGCCTGCGCCGACGCCTGCCCGGCCGGGGCCATCGTCTTCGGCGACCTGCGCGATCCGGGCAGCCGGGTCTCGCGTTTGTGGCGCAGCGACCGCGGCTACCGCATCCTGGAGGAGCTCGGCGTGCGGCCCGCCGTGGTCTACCTGGCCGACCTGACCAATCCCCATGCCTGAGAGCGCCGCGCCGCCCGAGCTTCGTCCCGAGCCGCTGCTCGGGCGCTGCCTCACGGCCGGGGAGCTCGACGACCAGGTCCTGAAGTTTCCGTTCCAGGCGCCGCCGCGAGGGTGGTTCCTGGCCTTCGCCGCGGCCGTCTCCTGCATGCTGTTGGGTTTCGGCTGCATCGCATACACCGTTTACATGGGCATCGGGGTCTGGGGCACGAACCGGCCGGTGGCCTGGGCCTTCCCCATCATAAATTTCGTTTTTTGGATCGGGATCGGGCACGCGGGAACGCTGATCTCGGCGATACTGCTGTTGTTCCGCGCGCGCTGGCGCGACGCGATCTCGCGCTTCTCCGAGGCCATGACCATATTCGCCGTGATGACCGCCGCGATTTTCCCCGTGATCCATCTGGGCCGGCCCTGGCTGGCCTACTGGCTGGCGCCCTATCCGAATCAGCGGGGCATCTGGCCGAATTTCCGCTCGCCCCTGATGTGGGACGTCTTCGCGGTCTCGACCTACTTCACGGTATCGCTGCTGTTTTGGTACGTGGGCCTGATCCCGGACCTGGCCTCCATGCGCGACCGGGCCCGCGGCCGGCTGCGCGCCGCGGCCTACGGCTTGCTCTGCCTGGGCTGGCGGGGCACTCCCGCGCATTGGCGCCATTTCGAGAAGGCCTACGTGCTGCTGGCCGGCCTGGCCACGGGCCTGGTCCTCTCCGTGCACAGCGTGGTCTCCTTCGACTTCGCCTCCTCGATCGTGCCCGGCTGGCACATGACCATTTTCCCGCCCTATTTCGTGACGGGGGCCATATTCTCGGGTTTCGCCATGGTGGTGCTGGTGCTGGCCGTGGTCCGCCGGACCATGGACCTCGAACACGTCATCACCTTGCGTCATCTGGAGCTATCCAACAAGGTGATCCTGCTGTGCTCCTGCCTCATGGG
>JAQUMZ010000438.1 GCA_028717865.1 Elusimicrobiota bacterium
AGCCGGCCCCCGCGGGGGGCCGTCTGGATTCGCGATGCTGCGCATCGCGAATGGCTTAACAGCAGTGGCCCGCATGCCGTAAACCTGGCGCGGCGCGCGTCGTCCAGCGCCGCGCAACCGGCGCCCCCATACGAGGGGGGGCGGCGGTTCCGTTAGGGGTGGCCCAGCGCCGTGTGGTCGTTTGACGACATTCGCCCCCGACGGAACAGCCGGCCCCCGCGGGGGGCCGTCTGGATTCGCGATGCTGCGCATCGCGAATGGCTTAACAGCAGTGGCCCGCATGCCGTAAACCTGGCGCGGCGCGCGTCGTCCAGCGCCGCGCAACCGGCGCCCCATACGAGGGGGCGCCGGTTCCGTTGGGGTGGCTATCGTCCCCCAACGAAACAAACGGCCCCCGCGTACGACCCCTAGGCCCGCGTAGGTCTTGACAAGAAACGAGGGTTGCCCTATACTCTAGCACCGTGGGGCAAAGTGGGGCGCAGAGAGAGAATGTGGAAGCAAGTGGGAGACAGCTTGTGACCCTGCTCATCGGCCGCTACGAGTACGCGCTCGACGCCAAGAACCGGCTGGCCGTCCCGCCCAAGTTTCGGGAGCTGCTCGCGGCGCAGGGCGCGCGCAGCGTCTTCATCACCAGCGGCATGGAAGGCTGCCTCTACCTCTATCTGCCCTCGCAGTGGCGCCGCCTGGTGGAGAACGGGATGCAGGCCTTCACCATGGAGGACAAGGAGAAGGAGCGCGCCTTCAAGCGCAAGTTCTTTTCCGAGGCGACGGAGGCGGAGCTCGACGGAGCCGGACGCGTCCTGGTGCCGCAGTATCTCAAGGCCCACGCCGGGCTCAAGGGCAAGGTCCTGGTGCAGGGCGCGGGGAATCGCGCGGAGATATGGGACGGCGGCCGCTGGAACGCCTACGAGAAAAACAAGGTCGCGCCGGCCTACCGCGCGGTCAGCAAGAGCATCGAGCTATGATCTGCGCTGAAACTCGGCCGATCGGGCCCCTTTTTATGGAAAAACCAGCCTACGAACACCAGCCGGTCCTGCTCGACGAGGTGCTGCGCTTCCTCGTCACCGAACCGGCCGGCTTCTACCTCGACGCCACCCTGGGCCTCGGCGGGCACGCCGAGGCCATCCTGCGCACGATCTCGGCCCAAGGCCAGCTGTTGGGATTGGACATGGACCCAGAAGCCCTGCATGCAGCCGGACACCGGCTCCAGGCACATCCCGGGCAATTCCGGGCGGTCCGCGCCAACTTCCGCACCTTGGGCCAGGTTTTGGAGTCGGAGAAATTCTTTCCCCTGGCCGGAGCCCTTTTCGACCTGGGTGTGAGCTCCATGCACTTCGAGAAGCCCGAGCGGGGCTTCAGCTTCGAGCGCGAGGGCCCGCTGGACATGCGCCTGGCCCCCGACAACCCGTTGACGGCCGGCATGATCGTCAACAACTGGCCCGCGGAGCAGATGGCCCTGCTGTTCAAGGAGTTCGGCGAGGAGCCCGCGGCCGGACGCATCGCCCGCGCCCTGGCCCAGCGCCGCCTGGAAAAGCTCTTCTCGACCACCACCGAGCTGGCGGATTTCATCGCCTCCCTGCTGCCGCGCGGCCGGACGCATCCGGCGACGCGCGTCTTCATGGCCCTGCGCATCGCCGTCAACGCCGAGCTCGAGAACCTGACCCGCGGCCTGGAAAGCGTTCTGCCCTACCTGCGCCGGGGCGGGCGGCTGGCCGTGATCAGCTTCCACTCGCTCGAGGACCGCATCGTCAAGAACATTTTCTCCTCATTCGTGGAGCAGGGCAGCTGCCGCTACGTCGAGGAGGCGGGGGGGAAGTCTCCCCTCACGCCCGCCGCGGCGGAGTTGGTCCGCAACCCGCGGGCGCGCAGCGCTAAACTCAGAATAGTGGAGAAACTATCATGAAAAGGAATACGGCGCTCAGCGGCTCGTCATCGGGCTTGGCGGCGATCTTGGGACTCGACACCGCCGTGGGCTTCCTGCTTGACCGGGAGCAGACGATAGATCTGTCTCCCCTCGTCGCCGTGTCGAACCGCGGCTACGTATGGCGCAAGGTTTACCATAGGAGGTGCGCGTAAAACCGTTCTCGGCGGACGCCCACTCGGCGGGGCGTCCGCCAAAGATCCGGCGCGGGCCCACTCGGCGGGGCCCGCGCCAACGATCCGGCGGGGGCCCACTCGGCGGGGCCCCCGCCGACGAATCCGGCGCGGGCTCACTCGGCGGGGCCCGCGCCAACAATCCGGCGGGGGCCCACTCGGCGGGGCCCCCGCCGACCCTTTAGAATGACGGCATTTTGAATGCAGGCGCCGATTGTATAGAATGATGATAATGAAACGGTCTCGGCGCAATTTCCGGCCCGGGGCGCGGGCCCTGAAGCTGGCCGCGGCCGCGATTTTCCTCGTCGCCCTGGTCTGGCAGCACGTTCAAGCCACCCGCATGGGCTATCAGGTCGAAAAATCCCGGCGCCGCATATTAGCCCTGCAGGCCGCCAACGGCAGCCTGCGCCTGGACATAGAATCCACCCTGGCCCCGGCGCATTTGAGCGCCGAGGCGCGCGGCCGCATGGGCATGATCCTCGGCGACCCCGACGGCATCCGGGTACTGGCCCAGAACGCCAAGGAAAGCGCCGGCTCGGGCTTCCTGCGCCGGCTGATCGCCAGGACGGTCCCAGTCCTGTCGGGCCCCATCCAAGCCTAGGTTCG
>JAQUMZ010000439.1 GCA_028717865.1 Elusimicrobiota bacterium
GGAGGAGGGAATACAGCAAAAGGCCCTGCGTTATCTCCAGGAGAAGCATGGCCAGGTGATACGGCAAGGGGTTCAGGCCGCCGACGGCGTGGAACAATGAGAATTGCGGGAGGTTCAGCGGGCGCACCGCGAATCCCGCCTTGGCCAACCTGGCCATCCCGCCCCAGAAGCTTCCGCCCTCGGTCAGGAACTCGAGCAAGACCCAGTCGTCGTGGTAAAAGCCCAATTGCCCGCGGAAAAGTCCGAAGACGGCGAGTTCGATGAGCAGGATGGCGAGCAGGGCCCGCTTCACAATCCGCGCGCGCGCAGGTCGTGTATCTGGATCATGCCGACCGCGCGGCCGCGGCGGTCCACGACAGGCAGGACGTTGAAGGGATTATTGCGCAGCCCCATGACTTTCACGGCGCGCGAGGCCAGTGCGTCGGGGCCGATCGTGGCGGGCCGCGGGTTCATGATGTCCCTTATGGACAGTTCGCGCGGGTCTTTTCCGGATTCCAGCGCCCGGCGGATGTCGCAGTCCGTCACCAGCCCTTTCAGGCGGCCGCCGCCATCCACCACGGAAACGGCTCCCGCGTGCTGGCGGGTGATCTCCACGAGCATCCGGCTGATTCCTGCGTTCTCCCGGATGACGGGATTATTGCGGCCGGCGCGCATGATATCGGCCACGCGCAGGGTCAAGCGCTTGCCCAGCCGTCCGCCGGGATGATTGTCCGCGAATTGGTCGACGCCGAAGTCGCGCAGCTTCATGAGCGCCACGGCTAGGGCGTCGCCGACGGCCAGAGCCGCCGTGGTGCTGCAAGTGGGCGTGAGGTTCAAGGGGCAGGCTTCCCGCTCGATCGGGGTCTCCAGCACCAGCGCGGCATGCCGGGCCAGGGTCGAGTCCGGTTCGGCCGTGACCGCGATCAGCTTGGCGCCGATGCGGCGCAGGCGGGGGAAAAGGTCGCGCATCTCGTCGGATTCCCCGGACTTGCCCAGCGCGATTATGACGTCCTGGCGCTGCACCAGGCCCAGGCTGCCGTGCCGGGCGTCCGAGGCATCGAGATAGACTGCCGGGGTCCCGGTCGAGGTCAGCGTGGCCGCGATTTTCTGGGCGATCAAACCGGATTTGCCGACCCCCATGACGACCACCTTGCCGCGGCAGCGGCAGAGCAGCGACACGGCGCGTTCATAGGCGCCATCCACCGAGCGGCCCAGGCGCTCCAAGGCGCGCGCTTCCAGGGCGATGACCTTCTTGATCTCGGAACGAACGGTTTTGGCGTTCGGTTTTCGCGGCATGGCATCAAGACAGGCGGAAATCGATTTGATCGAAATCCACCAGGCTCAAGTATTGCCGCCCGTTGGACTTAGGAGGAGCCTGCAGGGTCGCGGTTAGAACCAGGTCGGCGTTCGGGGGGGTCTCTTCGAAGCGGGAGAGGAATGAAAATCGAGCGCCGGGCAGGGCCAGATCGGATACCGTCTCGCGCAGCAGGTCCAACAGCTCGTCCTGGGCGACCAAGACGAAGTTCTTGCGGCCGGCGGCGTGCTCGCGGGAAAGCGCGGTGCGGATATTCTCCTGGATTTGCCGGAAGATGCGCCAAGTGTAAAGCGTGTAATGGTACGTCTTGCGCGTCTTCTCCATGGCGCCCTTGAGCGTGAGCAGGTACTGGGTGCGCTTCCAATCGAGCTGGGTTATCTTGATTATGCCCTTGCGCGCCAGGCGGCGTATCAGCAGATTGGTCATTCCAAGAGACAGCCCGAGGTTTTTTGAGAGATCCCGTTGGGTGCTGGTCGGGCGCCGGGATATTTCCCGGATAAGAAGGAATTCTTTTTCGGCTAGCGGATGGCTCGGCGCGGGCATGGGCTGTGTTCGATCTTTGAACATTCTAGCATAGAGGCTTCCCGCCGGGCTATAGAGGAGACGTCGGACCCATCGGCTCCGGGATGGCTTGCGTCTCGGATCGCATCGAAGCCGCGCTGGTGGGGACGGAGGAAATCTTCCCATAGTAGGCCAAGCCCAGGGCGTAGGCCGCCATGAGCGCGGTTCCCGCTCCCCATATTCCCCAACGCGGGATAAGAGCCAGTCCCAGCCCGAGATTCGCCAAGCCCGCGATGAGGTTGCCGGTAACCGATATGCGCAGTCCGGAAAAATCGCGAGCCATGAACAAGGTGCTGGCGATTCCGTGCAGCAATATAAGCGTTGCGGATAAGGTGAAGAGCAGCAGCCAGCCGGGCCGCAGCGGGTAGCTGCGGCCGAACAGGGCCAGGGCCAGCAGCGCTCCCAGGGCGAAAAGGCAGAAGGCCGCGGCGCTCAGCGGGGCCAGCACGGAGCGAAAGCTTTGCCATGCCTCCTTCTGGCCCAGGGGGCTGCTGGCCAATGGCAGCAGTACCGAGGAAACCATGTAGAGCAGGGCCAGGCTTATCTGGGCGGTGGCGGTGAAATAGGCGCTGAATATTCCGACCTCGTGCGGGCCGAAAACGTGGTGCAGGATGATGCGGCCCGGAGCGATGACGCAGGCCATGGTGAGCAGGTTTAGCGCCGCCATGGCCGCGTAGCCGAAGATCATTCGAAAGCAGGCTGGATCGAAACGAGGCCGCAAATAGCGTTTGACGCTCCATATCGAAAATATGGCCGCCGTGGCCAGACTAAGGCAGAGGGTCTGGATCATGGCCCGGTAGTCCCGCACTCCGCCGAGCAGAAAAACGACCAGGAACAACGG
>JAQUMZ010000440.1 GCA_028717865.1 Elusimicrobiota bacterium
GCCGCGACCCGCGCGCTTTCGAGCTCTCCGCCGCGCAGGCGGCCGCCGTGGCCAAGCTGGCCATAAAGGCGGGCGGAAAGTGCTGCCCGGAGCCCGCGCTCAACCGCGAGCTGGTGGGCCGCGACGCCGCGGTCATAGCCCGGGCCGCCGGCATCGAGACGCCGCCGGCCGCGCGCCTGCTCTGGGCCGAGGTGGGCAACGACCATCCCCTGGTCTGGACCGAGCAGCTCATGCCGGTGCTGCCGGTGACCGGCGCGCCCGACGTGGACTCCGCCATCGAGCTGGCCCGCCGGGCCGAGGGCGGCAACCACCACACCGCCGCCATGCACTCGACCAACGTCGGCAACCTGACCCGCATGGCCCGGCGCCTGGCTTGCTCGATATACGTCAAGAACGCCCCGACCCTCTACGGCCTGGGTCTGGGCGAGGGCTATGCTTCCATGTCCATCGGCACGCCCACCGGGGACGGGATCACCAAGCCCTCGCATTTCGTGCGCCCTCTGCAGTGCAGCCTGGTGGGCTATTTTAGGATCGCGTGAGGTGAACATGCTGGCCAATACCGCCGTGGGGCTGCTGGAATCGGCGTCCATAGCCAGGGGCATAGAGGCCGCGGACGCCATGTGCAAGACGGCCTCGGTGACGCTGGCGCGCGCCGGGGCCATCGCCCGGGGCAAATACGTGATATTCATAACCGGGCCGGTCGCGGAGGTGGAGAGCTCCCTGCGCGTCGGCCGCGAGGCGCTGGGGCCGGCGCTGGTCGACGAGGTGCTCATACGCAACGTGCACGGGCAGGTCCTGCGCACCTTGGACGTCCGCGTCGCGGTCGAGCGGCTCGACGCCCTGGGCGTCATCGAGACCAAGGACGCGATCGCCACGGTGCGCGCCGCCGACGCGGCGGCCAAGGCCGCGGCCGTGACCCTGATCGAGACCAAGACCTCGGTCGGCGGCGGCAAGGGCTACGTGGCCATGGTCGGGGAGGTGGCCGCGGTGCGCGCGGCCGTGGCCGCCGGCATCGGCGCGGTGCCCGAGGCGGCCGTGGTAGCGCATATCGTGATCCCCCAGGCCAGCGCCCAACTGCTCGACTCGGTGGGGCGCTGAGGTGAAGCTCGTCATCGGCTCGGACCACGGGGGTTTCCCCGCCAAGGATTTCGTCAAGAAGGCCGTCCAAAAGCTCGGCCACGAGGTCGTGGATTTCGGCTGCCATTCCCCCGAGAGCGTGGACTATCCCGACGTGGCCCAGCTGGTCGCCGAGGCCGTGGCCCGCGGGGAGTTCGAGCGGGGCATACTTATCGACGGCTTCGGCGGGGCCGTGGCCCTGGCCGCCAACAAGGTGCCGGGGGTCCGGGCCGTGGCCGCCCACGACTCCGTCTCGGCGCGCTTCGCGGCCGCGCACGACGACGCCAACGTCCTCTGCCTGGGCGGCAAGACGCACGGGGAACTGGCCCTGGCCGAGATCCTCGGCGTGTTCTTCGGCACGAAGTTCGAGGGCGGGCGGCACGAGGGGCGGCTGGCCAAGATCGCCGCGATCGAGAAGAGGTATTGCAAGTAAGATGAAGCTGGCGAGGGTCGTGGGCCGGGTCTTCTGCGCGAAGCAGGAGCCCGGCATAGACGGCAAAACCCTGCTGCTCATACAGCCCTTGCGCTGGGAGGACGAGTCGCCGGCGGGCGAGCCCGTCGTGGCCGCGGACGTCGTGGGCGCGGGCGCCGGGGAGAAGGTTTTTTGGGTCGCCTCCCGCGAGGCGGCGATGGCTTTCCCCGACGTCCCGCCCGTGGATGCCGCGATCGTCGGCATCGTGGACGGACATCAGGTCGGGAAATTGGCAAAAGGAAGCCTGTGAACACCAGGCGCCGACGATGTTTTTAGCCGAGGTCGTGGGCAACGTTTGGGCGACGCGCAAGCACGCGGGGCTCAAGAATCGGCGCCTGCTGCTGGTGCGGCCGATCGAGCCGCTGAGCGGCGCGCCGCTGGGCGACGCCCAGTTGGCGCTCGACGGGGGCGTGCAGTCGGGACCGGGCGACGTGGTGCTGGTGCTCGACGAGGGCGGTTCGGCGCGCTCCATCTTGAAGGACGAGACCGCGCCGGTGCGCGCCGTGGTCTGCGGCGTGGTGGATCGGGTCGCCTCCGGCGCCGGGGCGAGAAAATACGCTTGAGGACGAATCAATGAATGAGAACGAGCTGCGCAGGGTCGTCGAGGACGTGGTGCGGGCGCTGGCCGGCAAGGGTTATCTGAAAGAGCCCGCCGGCGACCGGCGCTGCGACGGCGCGCAATTGTCCACGGTGGGCTCGGCCGGCAAGGTGTTCGCCTCGCCCGAGTGGACGGCCCGCAAGCCGCCGGCCCCGCCGCGCGAGTCCTGCGACGAGTGCCGGGGCGACGCCTGCGGGCGCTGCGCCGCCGCCTCCGGCGCCGGCGCCGCCGCGCTCAAGGCCCTGGGCGCGGACCGCGTCGCGGTCTGCCGGCCGACCGACCGCTGCGCCGCGGTCGCGGGGATGGTGGACCACACCCTGCTCAAGCCCAACGCCACGCAGGCCGAGGTCGCCAAGCTTTGCGAGGAGGCCCGGACCTACCGCTTCGCCTCGGTCTGCATCAACCCCGCCTACGTCGCCTACGCCGCCCGCCTGCTCTCGGGCTCGGGGGTCAAGGTCTGCACGGTCATAGGATTCCCGCTGGGGTCGACGACG
>JAQUMZ010000441.1 GCA_028717865.1 Elusimicrobiota bacterium
GACGGCGCCGCCTATGTGCATCTCTACGTCGCCGGAAGCGCGGAGCTGACGGTAGGGGGGAGAACCGTAACGCTTCTTCAGGAGACGCAGTACCCGTGGGGGGAATCGGTGCGGATTGTCGTTCAGCCGGACCAGGAGGCCGAGTTCACGGTGGCGCTGCGCATCCCCGGGTGGTGCCGGAAAGCGGCGCTCCGGGTCAATGGCAAGGCCGTCGGCCTGTCCCGCCTCATGGACAAGGGCTACGCGAAGATCACAAGGACGTGGAAGCGGGGCGACCGGATAGACTTGGCCCTGGCGATGCCGGTGGAACGGATCGAGGCAAACCCGAACGTCGGCAGCGACTGCGGTCGGGTGGCTCTCCTTCGGGGGCCGGTGCTCTACTGCCTGGAGGAGGTGGACAACGGGCCTCAGTTGAACGACATCGCCCTGCCTCGCTCCGCGAAGCTGCGGGCGAAGTTCGAGGCGGGTCTGCTCGGCGGGGTGGCTGCGCTGGTGGGGCGGGGCGTGAGGCGCGACGGCTCTCGCTGGGCGGAGCGGCTCTATCAGGACGGGCGATCCAAGACGAAGTCCGTGCCCATCAAGGCCGTTCCCTACTGCGTCTGGGACAACCGCAAGGCCGGCGAGATGCTCGTCTGGGTTCGCGAGCAGTAGATTCGCATGGCCCGGGGAGCATCGTCAATCCTGGGCTGCGGGTTCTGGGCGCCCATTACCCATCGCCCATTCTCCATCGCCGCTCATCTCGCGGGTGTCGGGGCCTCCTTGGCGAGGAGCACGGCGGCGGCGTGGTCGGCGATGATCCGATCAAGTTGCTCCAGGTAGCGTATCCAATGGGGTTGTGAGTCTGCTCCTGCGTTGCGGAGGCGGAGGCGCGAGGTCAGCCACGGGCCGATGCGCTCGCCCAGATGCGCGAAGCGCCCCGAGAAGACGATCGTGTCCAGCCCGCCCATCGCCGCGATGCCCGCCCCACAGGCCTGAAGCATTCGGTACTGGATGATCTCGCGGGCGAGCCGCACGTCAGGCTGATCGCTCAGGATCACGGTCTCGAGGTCGGCGGGGGCGTTGACCAGTCCTCGAATCCCGCTCTGCTGGGTCAGGACCGCATTGATCTGCTCAGGCCCCCAGCCCATCTTCTCGGCGAGGGTGATGACGATGCTGGGATCAATCTCGCCGCTGCTCGTCTGGCCGGGAAGCCCCTCGAGGGGCGTTGCGCCGCTTGTCACCATAAGCGGATGGCCCCCGATGACGGCCGCGCCTTCCGGCCTGGGTTCGAGGCAGAGCGACATGACGCGCTCGGCCGAGGTGGCGCCGGCCTCTCGCCGCTGGCGGGCCGCGTGTCGGCACGCCGCCTCGTGGTAAATCCCGTGGAATCCGTATCGCCGCACCCCCGCCGCGGCCATCAGGTCGAAGTCCAGCGCGTAGAGATGCTCGCGCGCCGGGAGGTCGGCGAAGAACGCGGTCTCGAAGACCAGGACGATCTCCACATTGGGCATGACCTCCCCGCAGGATCGGATCAGCCCAAGCAGGACCGGCAGGTGGAGGGGCGCGCAGGGGATCAGGTCCTCGATCTGCTCAAGGACCTGCGGGGTGACCGCAACCGGCCCCCGGAACGTCGCCCCGCCGAACAGGGCGCGGATGGCGATGACCTCCGGCCTGCCGCCGCTCCGGCTCTGGGAGCAGGCCGCGCCGATCCGTTCCAGCGCCGCGATAAACCCCTCCCGGGCGCGGTCCGGATCGCGGTAGTCCTCCATACGTCCCCTCAGCAGCGCCTCCCCGCCCCCCGAGGAAAAAAACGAATAGTCGCACGCCCTCACTGTGGGCTGAAGCACGAGCACGTTCACGTCAAGTCTCCTTCCACTCAGGCGCACTTCTGCAGTTTCAGGTAGGTGCGCCTTGCTATGGCCAGTTCCTCATTCGTCTGGATGACCAGTATCCTCACCGGGCTGTCGTCGGCGGCCACGTCCGCCGGGAGCGTGGAGGCCGACAGGTTCCGCTCGGGATCCATGCGGAGCCCGAACGCGTCCATGCCCGCGCACACGCCCCATCGCACCTCGGGCACCGTCTCCCCGATGGTGTCGGTGAAGATCACCGCGTCGGCGTCGCCGACCACGGCCAGATACGCGCCGAGGCACTTGCGGATGCGCCAGATGTAGATCTGAGCCGTCAGCTCCAGGCGCGCCCGACGGTCGGGCTGCGCCATCCCGGCGAAGACGTCCCGGATGTCGGCCGAGGAGCCGGACATTCCGAGCACGCCGCTGCGCTTGTTGAGCAGTTTCTCCACGGCGTTGCGGTCCTGATGCTGCGCCAGCAGACGAAGGGCGACGGCCGGGTCGAGGTCGCCGCACCGCGTGCTCATGACCAGGCCCTGGAGCGGCGAGAAGCCCATGGTGTTGTCCACCGACCGGCCCTTGACGATGGCGCACAGGCTGGCCCCGCCGCTGCCGAGGTGGCAGCTCACGGCGTTGAGTTGTTCCATCGGCCGTCCCAGCATCTCCGCCGCCTTCTCCGCCACGTACTGGTGGCTGGTGCCATGGAAGCCGTACTTGCGGATGCCCAACTCCTGCCGCAGCGCGCGGGGGAGCGGGTAGGTGTGGGCATGATCGGGGATCGTCTGGTGGAAGGCCGTGTCGAACACGATCACCTGCGGCAGGTCGGGATACCTCGCCCGGCAG
>JAQUMZ010000442.1 GCA_028717865.1 Elusimicrobiota bacterium
AACGGCGAGGCCTTGCAGGCCAGGACGCCGTACTCCACCAGCGCGGGGAACCGCCCGGCGGCCGCGCGCGTCGGATCGCCGTTCGGGTCGCAAGACTCCCCCTCCGCCCAAAGCCGGCTGACCCGCATCTGGTTCAGCGTCACGGTGCCGGTCTTGTCCGTGCACAGGACCGTGGCGGCGCCCAGGGTCTCCACGGCCGGCATGCGCCGCGTCAGGACCCGGCTCTGCGAGATGCGCCAGGCCCCCAGCGCCAAATAGATGGTCAAGACGACCGGGAACTCCTCGGGCAGGGTCGCCATGGCCATGGTGATGCCGGCCAGAAGCCCGTCCTCCCAGGTCTGGATCGTATTGCCGCGCGTCAGGGAGTAAAGGATCACGACCAGCGCGCACAAGGAGAGCCCGGCGAAGGCCAGGGCGCGCACCAGCCGTCCCGTCTCGCGCTGCAAGGGCGTCTTCTCCGGCCCGACGCCTTGAAGGGCCTTGCCGATCTTGCCCAGCTCGGCGCGCGGTCCCGTGGCCAGCACCTCCGCGATCCCCTGGCCGCCCGTCACGAGGGTCCCGGAGTAGACGAACGGAAGGTCGTCCCCGCCGGGACGGCCGGGCTCCCCGGCCGCCTCCGAGGCGGTCTTGCGGACATGGATCGACTCGCCGGTCAGGAGGGACTCGTCCGCGGTCAGGTTGACGCACCGGCGCAGGACGGCGTCGGCCGGGACCCGGTCGCCCTCCGACAGCAAGACGCAGTCGCCGCGCACCAGCTCCCGCCCCGCGACGCGCTTCTGCCGGCCGCCGCGCACGACCAGGGCGCGGGGGCTGGACAGGTCGCGCAGCGCGTCCAAGGCCCGCTCCGTGCGGCGCTCCTGGACGATGGTGATGCCCATGACGATGAACACGAACCCCAGGAGCATGGCCGCGTCGCCCGGCTCTCCCATGCTCAAATAGAGGAGGCCGCAGGCGACCAGCAGGAGGAACATGGGCTCCCGCGCCACCTCCCATGCGATGTCCAGGCTGCCGCGCCGGTCCGCGGCGGGCAGCTCGTTGGGCCCCTCGGCCGCCAGGCGCCGGGCCGCCTCCTCCTCGCCCAGCCCCGCGGCGATCAGGCCTCCAACGGGCCGCGCCGATAGCCGCTCATGCGCTCCTCGCCCGCTTCATCCCGCTTTCCCCCGCCTCACCTCGACCGACCCAACGCAAGACATGTCCTCCTCCGCGGGACCACGCAGGATCCGCTGCTGGAATAGCTAACACCAATGCCGCCCCGATTGCAACTGTCTTGCCCCATCCTGCCTGCCCAGCTCGGACTCTCGGGGGCCATGGGCGAGATCGCCAAGAGCGTATTTTTTCCGCTGCTGTTGCGGCCGAGAGCCTGCGCGGCGTGGCGGCGAACATCACGGCATTCGCGAAGAAGCCGGCCTGATCCCGCGCCGGCTCGGGCGCGCGGCGAGACGATCGCTTTCCCGGTCTAGGCCCGCGGCCCGGCCGCGGGATCGCGTCCGCCGGAGAGCCGGCGCACGAACCCACCCCAGTCGCTGAGCAGATGCCAGACCAGCCCGAGGTAGCGGGGGCCGTACTGCTGCCAGAGCGCCGCCTTCATGGGCAGCCACACGGACATGCCGTTGGAACCGCTCACGTCCGGCGTCGCGGCGTTGGCCACCACCAGCGCCTTGTAAGCGGCGGCGGCCGCGGCCAGCGCGGAGGCGGAGACGACGGCTCCCGGCCCCTTGCCCAGCCGCTCGACAAGATCCAGGAAATCGCCGTAGTCGGAGTAGGCGTAGCGCCGGACCGCCTTGGCGATCTTGCGCGCCTCGGCGAGCTTGGCGTCGTCGAGCTTGGCCAGCTCCGCGGCCAGGGGCTTGACCGCCTCGATGAAGGCGGGGAAATTCGTCAGGTCGAGGCCCGAGAAGTTCACGTTGCGGCCGTAGGCCGCGACGTACTGCTCCGTCAGCGCCTTGACCAGCGCGGCGCCGTCGTCGGCCTCGGCCGCCAACCACTGCTTGAGGACCTTCTCGTACGGCCAGCCGGCGCCGGGCTCCGTCTGCTCGGAGCCCGCGAAGTAGCGGACCGAGTCCGCGACCTGCGCCATGACCTCGGCCATGGCCATGAGGCAGGCGTCGAAGCCGAGGACGTCGATGGGCCGGCCGATGAGCTCCTTGGCGCGGCGCATCACGTCGCCCAGCTGCTCGGTGGTGATGTGGTTGCCGGTCTGGTCGTCCCAGCTGATGTCGAGGGGATTGAAATTCTCCCGGCCCTTGAGATGCCAGCCCGCGCCGTGGTCCCAGAGGTCGACCATGTAGCGCTGGGCCGGGAAGCGCTCGTGGGTCCAGCGGAAGAACTCGTAAAGCTGGTCCGCGCTGCCCATGTCCACGGCCGGCAGCTCCTCGATGACGGGCGAGCCGATCTCGCCGGTCTCGGAGCGCTGGATGAGCATGCGCTTGGTGGGCTTGCCGAGGGAAGCCCACTGCACGACGATATTGACGCGGTCGTTGGAGCCCACCTTCTCCATCTGCTTGATGTTGAGCTCCCCGAACTCGTCGAGATTGTTGTGGCCGTTGAGGAAGACCATGATGGTCCATTCCTTGGGCTCGGTCCGGCGCGAGCCGTCGAACATGGCGGCGGAGGCGGCCCCCGGAGTCCGGCCCGGCCGAAGGTTCTCC
>JAQUMZ010000443.1 GCA_028717865.1 Elusimicrobiota bacterium
CGCGCGCCGCGCTCAGTTTACGGCATGCGGCCACTGCTGTGAAGCCATTCGCGATGCGCAGCATCGCGAATCCAGACGGCCCCCCGCGGGGGCCGGCTGTTCCGTCGGGGGACGAATGCCGCTTGTTTCGCGGCCGCCGATCAGGGCTGGCCGGTCCGGCCGGCCAGCAAGCGGCTGAGGCGGTTGGTGCCGATCTCGTAGCGCCAGGCGTACTCGAGCGCCTTGACGCGGTTGTAGGGCATGCCGTAGCCGCGGTAGAGCGCCTCGGCGACGGAACGCCCTTCCCGCAGATAGCGCGAGAACTTGTAGAAGGACGACCGGTACTGGGCGCGGATGAGGAAGCGCACGACCGAGTAGGACTCCGCGTACCAAAGGCGCACCCGGGCGTCCGGCGAGCCCGCCGTGCTGGTCACGCGCATGAGCTCATCGAGCGGATAGCCGCCGCCGCGCTCCAGGCGCTCGAGGTTCTCGCGCAGCCAGTTGGGCGCCGCCAGTCCGCGCTCGACCTGCACGAGCGTGGCCATCCCCTCGCTGAGCCAAAGCGGATTGGGAAGCTCCTCGGTGAAGAAGCTGTCGTAGTAGATGTGGCAGAGCTCGTGGGCGAGGATGCCCGGGAGCTCCGAGCTTTCGTAAAGGTAGATGCGCCTTCTGGGCACGGAACTGGCGCCGCCCGACCACGCGGGCCGGCCGGTCATGCGGCGGTAGGTTTCCTGGTTCTTGAACAAAAACAGCGTCACCCGGTCGTCCTTGGCCCAAGGCGAGAAGGGGGCCAGGTCCAGCATGAGGTTGCCGTGGAGATTCTCCAGCAGTTCCAGGAACTCCCCGGACGCCGGGTCGCCCTCCGCGTACACGGTGAAATGGCGGGTGAGGAGCTTGATGAAGCCCGGCGGGACGGGCGCGGGCGGCCGGCGGCTGGCGACGGTCCGCGCGGGCGCGGAGCCGGTCGCCGGTGCGGCGCCCGCGCGGATGTCGGCCGGGCCCTTGACGTCCAGCGGGGCGCGGACGTTCATCAAGGACGGCGACCGCGACGGCTCGTAGGGCGCCGAGCCGGGAGGCCTGACCATGGCCACCGTGGAGGGCGGCGTTTCGGCGGCGAGTTGGGCTTCGGGTTCGGCGCGCGCCTCCGGCTGCCCGCGCTCCTCGGGGCCGGGCGCCGGCGGCAGATCGGAGTAGGGATTGGACACCTGCCGCATGGGCTGGTCCGCGGACTGCTCCTCGCCGAGGAACTGATACACCATCACGCCCCAAAGGCTCAGGAGCAAAACCCAGATGAGAACCCGCAGGCGCAGTACGACGTCCACTTCAGTTTCTCGGCGGCAATGCCGGCTCCGTGTCAGCCCAGCCGCGCGTCGCGCAGGCGCAGCGCGGTTTGGGCCAGGCCGTGGATGAACATGGTGATGACCACGATGAAGATCGCGTGGGTATAGGCGATGCCGGCGCCCACCTCGAAGACTCCGGCTTCGAACGCTCCGTGCTCGTAATAGATGAGCAGCAGGGTCGCCGAGCAGCACAACGCCGTCAGCAGCGTCTGCCAGCGGCCCCAATAGAGCGCGGCCGTGGCGGGGGCCATGGCGAAGAGCAGCCACATGGGCGCCCAAAAGGGATAGAGCAGATAGACCAGGGGCACGGCCCAGAAATAATTCAGCCAGACCTGGACGATCTTGAGCTGCCGGGTCCAGTGGAAGAACCGGTACGTGTTGGCCGACAGCCACCAGTTCACCGCGGCCGATACGGCCAGTATGATGATGGGCCAGCGGTAGGTCCGCCAGATGAAGCCGAAATCGCGCAGGTCGGGGGTGTTGAAGTAGATCGCGCACAGCGTCAGGATCAGGGCGAAGGAGGCGAAATAACGGTTGAGCATCTGCATGAGACTCCCTCCTCTATTTCCGGAACAAGGCCAGGCAACGGTCCTGGCCCTCCCGGGGCAGGCGGTAGAGAATACACTTTACCAATCTGGCCCCCTGGCGCGCCAGTGCTCGCGCCAGCCGTGGTTCGGCGGCGTCCGGCGTCCGGCTTTGGAAAGCCAGGAAAACTCCCCCCGCCGCGGTCAGCGGCAGGGCCAACTCCGCCGTCTCGGCCAGCGGGGCCAGCGCGCGCGCCGCCACGGCGTCGAACGCGGCGCCCGAGGCGCCCCGCTCGGCCCGCCGCAGGGATACGCTGAGTCCAGCCAAGCCGGAGCGCGCCGCCATGGCGTTGAGGAAGCGGAACCTGCGCTGGCGCGGCTCCATCAGGGTGACCCGCGCCGCGGGCCAGGCGATCTTGACGGCCATGCCGACGGCTCCGCCGCCCGCGCCCAGGTCCAGCACCGAGGGCGACGGATTGGCGGTTTCCTTAATAAGAGCCGCGGCGGCGGCCAGGCCGTCGGCGACGTGGCGCAGCAGGATTCGGTCGGGGTCCGTGTCCGAGGTCAGGTTGAGGGCGCGGCTGGCCCGGTGGAGTTCGTCTACGAAGCGGTCGATTTGGGCCAGTTGCTCGGGGGCAAGTTCTAGGCCCTGGGATCGGGCGAAGGCGAGGAGTTCTTCGTGGGCCGACGTCAATTACCACCCCCGACGGAATGTCCGGACCCCCTCGTATGGGGTCCGGACAGATTCGGCTCCTGCGGAGCCGAATGGGGTTGGGTGGCGGGTTCCTCGAC
>JAQUMZ010000444.1 GCA_028717865.1 Elusimicrobiota bacterium
CCAAGGCCGAGTCGGGCGACT
Source organism: Elusimicrobiota bacterium (assembly GCA_028717865.1). Lineage (GTDB taxonomy): Bacteria > Elusimicrobiota > Elusimicrobia > UBA1565 > UBA9628 > UBA9628. The sequence goes on from JAQUMZ010000444.1 coordinate 22, forward strand.
GCCTGTTCGTCGTGGTCAGCGGCCGGGTGCGCATCTTTTCCCGTTCGACGGGCAAGAAGCGCAAGACCTTCGCCTACCTGGCGGCCGGGGAGTTCTTCGGGGAGATGGCCCTCGTCGACGGCCACTCGCGCTGCGCCTCGGCCGAGGCCGCCCAGGATTCGCGTCTGATCGTAATCCGCAAGAGCGATTTCAAGAACCTCCTGGCGCGCGATCCCAAGCTCACGCTTTACATCCTGCGCCGCATCTGCGAGCGCCTGCGCCGGGCCAACGAGGAGATCGAGAACCTCCTTTTCCGCAACATGCTCGGCCGGGTGTCCAACGCCCTCTACGGCCTGGCCTGCCTCGGCAGCCGCTTCCGGGGCGGGATACTGCTGGGCGAGCGCTACACCCAGCAGGAGCTCGCCGACTTGGTGGGCACCACCCGCGAGCCCCTGACCCGGGCCATCTCCACGCTGCGCCGGGCGCAGATCGTGGAGACGCGCCACGGGCGCTATTTCATACGCGATCTCAAGAAGCTCGCCGGGCTGTGCCGGCCCCTCCAGTCATGAAGCCCACGCGCCTGCGCGAGCTGGGCTGCGGGGAGCTCGACGCCTCCTGGGCGGGCAAGGAGGTCCGGCTCGCCGGCTGGGTGCACTCGCGCCGCGACCACGGCGGATTGTACTTCCTCGACCTGCGCGACCGCTCCGGCCTGGTCCAGGTCGTGGTCGACCCCGAGCAAGCCGAGGCCTTCCTGGCGGCGGGCAAGCTCGGCTCCGAGCACGTCGTGGCCGTCGCGGGCCGGGTCCGCCTGCGCCCCGAGGGCATGCGCAACCCGAAGCTGCCCACGGGGGACGTCGAGGTCGCCGCCGCTCGGCTCACCCTGCTCAACTCGTCCCAGGTCCTGCCCTTCGAGATAGACGACCAGGCGGCGGCCTTGGAGGAGACGCGGCTGAAGTACCGCTTCCTGGACCTGCGCCGGCCCCGGATGCTGGGCAACCTGGTCTTCCGCCACCGCCTGGCGATGGCCGTGCGCCGCGCGCTCGACGGCGAGGATTTCCTGGAGATCGAGACGCCCGTCCTGACCAAGGCCACCCCCGAGGGGGCCCGGGACTTCCTCGTCCCCGCGCGCCTCTCGCCCGGCAATTTTTACGCCCTGCCCCAGTCGCCCCAGATTTTCAAGCAGATCCTCATGGTCTCGGGCGTCGACCGCTACTTCCAGCTGGCCCGGGCCTTCCGCGACGAGGACCTGCGCTCGGACCGGCAGCCCGAGCACACCCAGATCGACCTCGAGATGTCCTTCGTAGACGAGGGCGACGTGCACGTCCTGGTCGAACGCATGCTGGCTGCGGCGCTGCGCGAGGTCATGGGCCTGGAGCTCGAAACCCCATTCCCGCGCCTGGACTTCGCCGAGGCCATGCGTCGCTTCGGCTCGGACAAGCCCGACCTGCGCTACGGCCTGGAGATCGAGGACTGCACCGAGCTATTCCGCGACTCCGCCTTCAAGGTCTTCGGCGAGGCCGCGCGCCGCGGCGGCGTGGTGCGCGCCCTGGCGGCCGTCCACGACTTCTCCCGGGCCGAGATCGACAAGCTGACCGACCTGGTCAAGAAGGCGGGGGCCAAGGGCCTGGCCTGGATCAAGTGGGACGCCTCGGGCCCGGCCTCCCCGATCGTGAAGTTCATCGAACCGGCCAAGCTGGAGGTTCTGGCTGGGCGGTTCTCGGCGAAACCCGGCCTGCACCTCTTTTTCGCGGCCGGCCAGCCCGCGGAGGCGGCCCTCTGCCTGGGGACGCTGCGCAAGGAACTGATCGCGCGCCTCAAGCCCGTCCCCAGCCGCCCCTGGCACTTCGCCTGGGTGACGCGCTTTCCGCTGCTGGAGCGCGATCTCGATGCGGACCGCTGGACCTTCTCGCACAACCCCTTCACCGCGCCGCTGGAAGACGACATCCCCAAGCTGGACTCGGACCCCGGCGCGGCGCGCTCCCACCAATACGACCTCGTGCTCAACGGCGTGGAGATAGCCTCCGGCTCCATCCGCAACCACCGCGCCGCGGTCCAACGCCGAATCCTTTCCTTGATGGGTTACTCCGAGCCCGAGCAGGAGGCCCAGTTCGGGCCGTTGCTGCGCGCCCTGGATTACGGGGCGCCGCCCCACGGCGGCATCGCCATCGGGCTCGACCGCCTGGCCGCGCTCCTGAGGGGGGAGGATTCCATCCGCGAGGTCATCGCCTTCCCAAAGACCCAGAGGGGAATCGATCCCTTGAGCGAGGCCCCGGGCCCGGTCTCGGCCAAGCAACTGGCCGAGCTGCACATCAAGGTGGACTTGCCCGTCCCGCAGACGCAGGGCGCCAAGGCGCGCTGAACCCGCCGCTACGTCTAGGGCTTCAGCTCTTTGTCTGCTTCAAGCACGATGGGCTTGGGCGTGGCTTGAATGCATCTGCCGCAGGGGCAGCACGTCACCGAGCCCACGGGCCGCACGGCCAGCCGCCCGCATTCGCAGCGGACGGTTTCGGTCTTGGGCAAGCGCGGCAGATTCTTTTCCATAAAAATTGGTGGACGTGCGGGGGATCGAACCCCGGGCCTCTACCTTGCGAAGGTAGCGCTCTCCCAGCTGAGCTACACGCCCAAAATCG
>JAQUMZ010000445.1 GCA_028717865.1 Elusimicrobiota bacterium
CAATGACCCTGGAGGCTTGCGCCGGGGGGATTTATATTGATCATGTGAGGTTTTACAGTAAGCGGGGACTATGGTTGTGGGTTGCGTTTTGTCTTATCGCCGGCCGCGCGTTCGCCGGTCCCCTGAAAACCGGCATTACTGGAAACGCGGTCAAACCGGGGTTGTGGGGCGGCGTCATCCCCCGCGGCGCGCCGGATCTTGTTCCCGGGGCCTTGGCGAACGATTTCCGATTCTCGCTGAGCCGGTCTCCCGCCGCAGTTCCCGTCTCCTTGGCGGAGCCGCCGGCTCTGCCGGCACAGGCCGTCATTGGGGCGGCGGCCGCGGATTTAAAACTTCAAGCCGACGCGGATGGCGCGCCTCAAACCGTTCTGGAAACCCTTCAAGACGCCGTGCCCGAGGGCCGGGATGCCCGGGACGATCCCGCCCGGCTCGATGAGCTGTACTCCAAAGGGAAGAAAAGCGCGGAAGACGCAGCCGCGCCCTACGACTTGAACCGCCGGCCGCTCCATCAAGACGACAAGATCAGCCTGCTCCTTTCGGGCTATCGCATGGATGCGAAAGCGGGCCGGATATTGGTTCCCAATCGGGAACAGCCTCTGACCGTGGAAGAAGTCGCGGCTCTGAAGATCAGCTTGAATTTCAGGAGAAACCTCGACAATATGGCGTGGCTGTCCCATATGAGGAACGATGCCGAGGCCGGAGGGCGGAGCATCGCCAGCGTGCTGGCCTTGCACAAGGACGTGCTGGCGCGGGAGGTCGGTTCGGCGTGGAAAAAGGGCAAGGCGGCTTTTCGCAAAGCGGTCCTGAAGCGTTATGCCAGCCTGTTCCGTCGCGCCTACCTGCGGCCGAGTTTGGAGGAGTTCAAGACCCTGGTTTCGGCGCCGCAGTACGACGGCGACGGATATTTCGACGACGCGGAGAGAAAGAACGGCGAGCGCATTCAGCAAGCCTTGATCGCGCGTTTGGGAGCCAATCCCGAGGGCGCGAAGCTGCTCGAAGAGCTTCGCGGTCCGGACGGGCAAGTCCGACTGCCCGCGGTCTTGGTTCTCGACATTGATGACCGTTATGCGGCCTTCTACAATCCGAATCGCGTCCAGCTGGTTCTCAAGGGCGATCCTTCCGCTTTGACTGACGCGGATATCGAGGAATTCGTCGCCCAGCGCGAGTCGAGCATCTTCCACGAGCTCGTGCATTACGCCCAGGACCTGCACCGCGGCTACTTTGCCGCGTCCAAGCGCGGGGAGGTCCCCGGGCTGGCCACTCTGGAGAACGAATTCGAGGCTTTCGGCCGGCAGAACCTGTATATCCATGAGGCCCTGCGGCTGAATCCCGCGAAGACCGACGATCCTCAGTTGTCGCGGTATTTAACCTGGCTGATGGATTTCTACGGTTGGAGGGATGAGATCGTGCGCAGTTATGGCGACCGCTGGCCCTCGACCTACTCCGACCTTCCCGGCGTGGGGCGCCTGCACGAGGAGATCGGCCGGATAAGCAGGAAGGTCGCGCGGGCCGATCCCGAGCGCGCCAAGCTCCTGCGCCTGGCCCATATGCGCGGCTCCGCGGCCTTGCGCCGGGAAGCCGCGGCGTTCGCGCCGATACTGGATGATTTGCGGCTTAGCCAGGAGCGCGCGAGGCTGGAAGGCTTGCTGCGGTGGGCGAGGATCAACCAGGAAAAGGGTAATTGGCAGCAGGCGCTTTACGCCTTTGACCATGCCCGGAAGGCCGCGCCCGCCGAGCGACGCGCGGAATTGGACGCGAAATTCCAGGATGCCGCGACCCAGGCCATGGTCTGGCTGCATGGGGACGAGCACGGGCTGGATTTGGACGCGCGACTGGTGCTGGTGGATGCCATCGCGAGAGCCTACAACGAAGCCAGTCGGTCCTGGCCGGACCAGTTGTGGGTTTTGCGCGCGAGGACCTTCAGCGAAGCCGCGGAGCATAACCGATCCCTGGCGCGCGAACAGCGCTCCGCCGCGGAGCGGGACCGCTTCCTTGAGAATGCCCGGACCTGGCTTCGAGAAATCGAAAAGGATCGCGCTATCCTACGGCAAAACGCCCAAACGCGCCTCGCCGAATACGAAAAGGAGCAAGACCCGGCCCGGAAGGCCGCGCTTCTCGACTGGCTGGGCATGTGGGCCCGCAATTCGGGCGACGAGGCTCTCGTGGCCCGGGTGGGGGCGCTGCAGGCGCCCGTCGAGGACAAGTCTTTCTTGGGCCGCCTCTTCCGCTAGAGCAGGCGCTCGCTGAGGCGCTGCCTGGCCTCCAGACGCCGCCGCCAATGGCCGCGCAGCGCCGCCGCGGGAAAACTCTTGACCGCTTCCAGCAGAAGCCGCACGCAGCCGTCCATGTCCGAGGCCCTGACCATTTCCGGGGCGATCTTGCGGCAGCCGATGCCGTTGTGATAGTTCACCAGCGGCAGGGCCACGCCGGCGGTCTCATAACCGTAGGCCAGGTAGGCGGTGGCCTCGCAGGTTCCGCCGGTCAGCCGCCGGCGCTGGACCGCGACGCCGCGCTTCTTGAGTGCCGCGGCCGCCTGGTCCAGCAGCGAAATTAGATTGGGGTCGAAACAGGTCGCCTTGTCTCCGAGCCGGATGACGGGACCCCGGC
>JAQUMZ010000446.1 GCA_028717865.1 Elusimicrobiota bacterium
TGGAGATGGTCATGCCGGGCGACAACATCGACATCGAGGCCGAGCTGATCACCCCGATCGCGATGGAGAAGGGCCTGCGCTTCGCGGTGCGCGAGGGCGGCCACACCGTCGGAGCCGGCGTAGTCGCCGACATCATCGAATAGCCATGGGCGACCGGGTGATGGTGACGCTGGGCTGCACCGCTTGCAAGAACAAGAACTACCATTTCCAGCGCGGCAAGAAGAAGGACTTCAAACTGGAGATCAAGAAATTCTGCCGGGCCTGCGGCAAGCAGACCTCGCACAAGGAAGTCAAGTAGCCGCGATGCGGCCGCCTTTGAGGGGGCGTCGGTTAATTGGTTAAACCATCGGTCTCCAAAACCGAGACTCCAGGTTCGAGTCCTGGCGCCCCCGCGGGGCGCCCTCGCGGCGTCTAGAATCCCATGAACAAGGCCATTCAATTCCTGAAAGAAGCGTATTACGAGCTCAAGAAGTCCACCTGGCTGAGCCGCACGGAGGCGCTGGGCTCGACGCGCGCGGTCATCCTGATCGTGGCCATCATCTCCATCTACGTGGCCTCGGTAGACTTCGTGCTTTCCATCATCTTCGGTTCCATCCTAGGCAGATAATATGACCACCACAACCCTCCAACGCGGTTGGTACGTAGTGCATTGCCAGTCCGGCTGGGAAGACCGGGTCAAGACCACGCTCGAGAACAAGATCGGCGTGGAGAACCTCTCCGACCGCATCTACTCGGTGCTGATCCCGACCGAGGACGTCGTAGAGGTCAAGAAGAACAAGAAGAAGGTCTCCAAGCGCAAGTTCTTCCCGGGCTACGTCCTCATCGACATGAAGGTCGACGAGGTCACCTATTGGCTGGTCAAGGGCATCCCCGGGGTCAGCCATTTCCTCGGCGAGCCCAATCCCTCCCCGCTGCCCGAGGAGGAGATCAAGGGCATCCTGGATTTGACCGCGGCCACCGCGGGCGGCAAGCCGCGCCCGGCCGTCCAGTTCGAGAAGGGAGAGAACATCCGCATCATCGAGGGGCCCTTCCGGCACTTCACCGGGGTCGTGGAGGACGTCAACGAAGCCAAGGCCAAGATCAAGGCCATGGTGACCATCTTCGGGCGCCCCACTCCCGTGGAGTTGGATTTCCTGCAGGTCGAGAAGCTGTAGTGCAAGTGGAGATACTGCCCCCGGAGCGCGAGCCTCGCATTCGCGTGTCCGGCGGCCGCGTACCCGGCTGGCTCGGGGCGACGCTCGCCCTGCTGACCATGCTGGCGGCCTTCGGGGTGGGCTTCCTGGTCCTGTTCGGCAAGGCGGTGGCGGCGGCGCTGCTGCTCTGGCTGGCCTGGCCGCTGCTGTTCTCACCCCAGTTCACGGCCTGGGTCTTCGGCTCGGAGCGCGCGCCCTTCTGGAAGATTTTCGTCGTATTCCTCGCGATCAACATGATCGCGCGGCTTCTGCTGAGGAGAGAGTCATGGCCAAGAAAGTAAAGACGCAGATCAAGCTTCAGATTCCGGCCGGCGCCGCCAACCCGGCTCCGCCCGTGGGCCCGGCCCTGGGCCAGCACGGCGTCAACATCATGGATTTCTGCAAGCAGTTCAACGAGCGCAGCAAGAGCATGGAAGCGGGCATGACCATCCCCGTGGTCATCACGGTCTACGAAGACCGCTCCTTCGCCTTCATCACGAAGATGCCGCCCGTGGCCTCCCTGCTCAAGCGCGCCGCGGGCCTGGCCAAGGCCTCGGGCGAGCCCAACCGCAACAAAGTGGGCAAGATCACGCTCAAGCAGGCCGAGGAAATCGCGACGCAGAAGATGCCGGACCTCAACACCAAGGACCTCAAGTCGGCCCTGCAGATGGTCAAGGGCACGGCCCGGTCCATGGGCATCGAGATCACGCAGTAAAGGGCGCGACCGAGTCCCGAGAACGGGACGCCAACAGGTCAAGGAGGACGCAATGGGCAAAAGGATGGCCGGACTCGTCAAGGACGTGGACCTCGCCAAGCTCTATTCCGTGGAGGAAGGCTCGGCCCTGGTCAAGAAGTGCGCCACCGCCAAGTTCGACGAGACGATCGAGCTGCACGCGCGGCTGGGCGTGGACCCCAAGCAGGCCGACCAGCAGGTGCGCGGAACCGTGGGCCTGCCCTTCGGTCTGGGCAAGTCCAAGAAGGTGGCGGTCGTCACCCAAGGCGAGAAGCAGAAGGACGCCCAGTCGGCCGGGGCCGACGTCGTGGGCGGCGCCGACCTGGTGGACCAGATTTCCAAGGGCTTCCTGGACTTCGACATCCTGGTGGCCACCCCGGACATGATGAAGGACCTCTCCAAACTGGGCAAGATCCTGGGCCCCAAGGGCCTCATGCCCAACCCGAAGAGCGGCACGGTGACCATGGACGTGGCCAAGACGGTCAAGGAGCTCAAGGCCGGCCGGGTGGAGTACAAGGTCGACGACTACGGCATCATCCACGTCCCGGTGGGCAAGGCCTCCTTCCCGCCGGAGAACATCGCGGGCAACGTCAAGGCGGTCATGGAGGCGCTCGTCAAGGCCAAGCCGTCCTCGTCGAAAGGGGTCTACCTGCTCAGCGTGACGCTCTCGCCCTCGATGGGCCCGGGCGTCAAGCT
>JAQUMZ010000447.1 GCA_028717865.1 Elusimicrobiota bacterium
ATTCGCGGCGGCGCCCGGATCATAGACGTCTGCCTGTCCAATCCGGACCGCGACGAGGAGCGGGACATGGTCGGCCTGCTGGAGCGCCTGGCCCCGGCCAGCCGCGTCCCTATCATGATCGATTCTCTGGACCCGGCCGTGGTGGAGGCCGCCCTGCGCCGCTGCCCGGGGAAATCCATCATCAACTCGGTGAATCTGGAGGGCGGTCCGCAGCGCATGGCGGCGATAGCCCGGCTGGCCCGGCGCTACGGCGCGGCCCTGGTCGTGGGCGCCATAGACGAGGATCGCGACCAGGGCATGGCCTTGACCCGGGAGCGCAAGCTCGCGGTCGTGCGCCGCTGCCACGGTTTGCTCACGAAAGAATACGGCGTCCCGGAGCCGGATCTGTATTTCGACTGCCTGGTTTTTCCGGCGGCCTCGGGCGACCTCAAGTACCGGGGCGGCGCGGCCGAGACCGTCGCCGCCCTGCCTCTGGTCAAGCGCGCGTTCCCGGAATGCCGCACCGTGCTGGGCGTTTCCAATGTCTCCTTCGGCCTGCCCCCGGCGGGACGCGAGGTTCTCAACGCGGTCTTCCTGGCCCGCTGCGTGGAAGCCGGACTGGACCTGGCCATCGTGAACGTCGAGAAACTTCCCCGCATATCCGACATCCCCGAGGCGGAGCGCCGGCTGGCCGAGGCGCTGCTGGATTGGGATGGGACGTCCCCGGGCGGCGCCGACCCCGCGGCCGCCTTCGCCGGGCATTTCCGCGGCCGGCCGAAAACGCCCGCGGCCGCGCCCGCGGCCAAGCCCCCCGCCGAACAGCGCGTCCGCCGGGCCGTGGTCGACGGCCTGCGCGAGGGCCTGGCCGCCGATCTGGATGAGCTTCTCGGCCGCATGCCCCCCGTCGAAATCATAAACGGCCCGCTCATGGCCGGCATGGCCGAAGTCGGGGTCGGTTTCGGCCGCGGCGAGCTCATCGTAGCCGAGGTCCTGCAGCGCGCGGAGGTCATGCGCTTCGCCGTCGAGCGCTTGGAGCCGCTCCTGGCCTCGCGGCGCTGCGACGGCCGCGGCGTGGTGGCCTTGGCCACCGTCAAGGGCGACGTCCACGACATCGGCAAGAACCTGGTTCATATCATTCTCAAGAACAACGGCTACCGGATCGAGGACCTCGGCATCAAGGCGTCTTCCCAATGCATACTCGAAGGCGTGCGCGGCCGCGGCGCCCAGGCCCTCGGGCTTTCGGGCCTGCTCGTCCGCTCGTGCCAGGAAATGGCGGCCGCGGCTCGCGACCTGGCCCAGGCCGGCATCGCCATACCCATCGTGGCCGGAGGCGCCGCGCTTTCGGAACGCTTCGTCGCGCAAAAGATCGCGCCCGCATACGGAGGCCCGGTCTTTTACGCCAAGGACGCCATGGCCGGGCTCGCCATCCTCAACGGCCTGTTCTCGCCGCAACGCGATCGGCTCGTCGCGGAGAATGCCGCGGCGCAGCGGCGCCTGCGCGCCCAAGCCGGCGCGGCCCCCGCTCCCGGCGTCCCGGCGCGGACCGGCGCCGGTCCGCGCCCCCCCGCCCCCGCGCCCCCGGACCTCGAACTGCATGCCTTGCGGCTCGACCCGGAAGAGGTCTTCCGCGCCGTCGATTCGCAGATGCTCTACGGCCGCAGCTTGGGCTTGAAAGGCCCGGCCGCGAAACTGCTGGAGCAAGGCGACGCCAAGGCCGTCGAACTGAGCCGGCGGGTGCGCGACATCCACCGGCAGGCCGTGAGCCGCGGGCTGCTGGAGTGCCGGGCGGCCTACCGATTCTTTCCCTGCCAGAGCGCGGGCGATTCCATCCTGCTTTACGAGGACGCCTCGGGCCGCGCCGCGCGGACGAGCTTTGCCTTTCCGCGCACGGAGCGCTTCTGCCTCGCCGACCTCGTCGCTCCGAAAAGCTCGGGCCATATGGATTTCATGGCCCTCTTCGTCGTCTCCACGGGGGCCGGGGCGCGCGAGGAAACCGCCCGGCTGCGCGAGCTGGGAGCGTATCTGGATTCCCACGCCTTTTCCGCCCTGGCTCTCGCCCTGGCCGAAGCCGGGGCCGAGGTCCTGCATCGGCGCCTGCGCGAACAGTGGGGGCTCGCCGGCCGGGGCCGGCGCTTCAGTTTCGGATTTCCCGCCTGCCCCGCGCTCGAGCCGCAGGCCCGCCTGCTGGAACTGCTCGATGCCCGGGCCACGGCCGGGGTCACGCTGACCGGCGAACTGATGATGGATCCCGAAGCCAGCGTTTCCGCCCTGGTTTTTCCCGCCGAGCCCGGGAGCGCCTGAGGGACCGCTCATGAGCCGCTTCTGGCTGCTGGCGGCGCTCGCCGCCGCCGCGCCGGCGGGCTCGGCCGACCCCGCGCGCTCGGCCCGGCGGGAGGTCGAAGCCGTCTTCGCCGGGATATCGCAGCGCCTTTCCCTCCAAGCCGGCCGCGACGCGCGCGCCGTCGCGGCCGGCGACCGGGAAATCGAGAGCCTGTCCCCCGCGATCCTCAAATGGGGCTGGCGGGCGACGGAGCCCCTGGCCGCGGTGCTCCGCGACCGCGCCCGCCCGGACAAAGAGCGGCTCTACGCGTTGATCTTCATGTCCCGAATCCGGGATCCG
>JAQUMZ010000448.1 GCA_028717865.1 Elusimicrobiota bacterium
GGCGATTCGATCGAACCCTTTCTCCTTGTCGAACACGATCCAGGTGGCGACTTGCTTGCGGCCTTTGGCCGGAGGCTTTTCAGAGGCTGGCGCCGGTTGGGCCCGCAAAGGCAGGGCCAGCAGCGATGCCGTCACCGTCAACCATAATGCAGCTTTTAATTTCATGCAGATCATTTCGTTATTCCTCATGGAGCGGCGACTTCCAAGCCCGCGGTCTTTAGGTCGACGGAGTTGGGGCCGACCATCACCGTGAAGGCGCCCGGTTCCACGACCAGCTTCATGTCCTCGTTGTAGAAGGCCAGTTCCTCGAATCCGACCGGGAACTCCACTTTCGCGGTCTGCCCCGGGTTCAGTTGGACGCGGCGGAAGCCTTTAAGCTCCTTGACCGGCCTGGTGACCGAACTGACCTCGTCGCGAATGTAAAGTTGGACGACTTCCTCGCCTGTCCGGTCTCCGGTATTAGTCACGTCTACGCTCACCACGGCCTTCCCAGCGGGGCCGATTTTCTCCGGGGTGACTTTGAGGCGCTCATACCGGAACGTCGTGTAGCTCAGCCCATGGCCGAAGGGGAACAACGGCGTCTGGTCGGCGAAGAGATAGCCGCGTTTCGCCGACGGTTTGTAATTATAGTAAGCGGGCAGCTGTCCGGCCGTTCGCGGGAACGTGATGGGGAGGCGCCCCGCCGGGTTGTAGTCTCCGAACAGGACGTCGGCGACGGCGTGGCCCGTTTCCTGGCCCAGATACCAGCCTTCGATAATGGCGGGAACGTGCTCGGCTACGTAATTCGCCGACAACGGGCTTCCGTTGATGAGGACCACAACGGTTGGTTTGCCCGTCGCGAGAACGGCGCGGACCAGCTCATCTTGCTGGCCGGGCAAATCCAAATTGTCACGGTCACCGGGGTGGTCGTAATCGCGAGTCTCCCAGGTATTGAACCAAGCTTCCCGGGCCGTATTCTCATTGCCCCCCAGGACCAGGACTACCGCGTCGTTTTCGCCCGCGACACGCGCGGCTTGCGCGATGAGCTTAACGTTCTCGGCAGGATCGGCTGGCTCGATGTCGTTGCGGTACCAACTCCGGAAGCCTTCATCCCGCTTGGAGATCTTGCACCCGAGCGCGTAGTCTACGCGCAATTCCTTGCCCGCCTTGGCCCGGATTCCATCGAGAACGCTGACCAGGCGTCCGGGATCATCGCTGTAGCCGCCCAAGTGGCATATGGCGGCGTTCGGTCCGATGACCGCGACGGATTTTAGGCGACTGCGATCCAGGGGAAGGGTGCGGTCCTTATTTTTAAGCAGCACTAGCGCTTCTCGGGCAGCCTGCAAAGCCAGTGACCGATGCTGCGGGGAATTGCTAGCTTTCCCGGCTAAGGCGGGATCGCCGTAGGGGTCCTCGAAGAGTCCGAGCAGGAACTTGGCGCGTAGGACCCGCGCCACGGCCTTGTCGAGCGTCTCCTCATCTATGCGTTTCTCCCGGACTTGCTGGACCAGTGTGTCGTAATTGATCGCGTTGGGCCAGTCGTTGTCGACCGGCAGTTCGACGTCGACGCCGGCTTCCAGGGCGCGTTTGGCGGCCTGCGCCGAGTCGGCGGCGACATGATGGATGGCCGCTAGCCGCTGGATGCCGCCGTAATCCGAGACTACGAAGCCGTGAAATCCCCATTCTTCGCGCAGGATGCGATTCAAAAGCCACTTGTTGGCATGCCCGAGAATCCTGTCGATTTCATTATAAGAGGCCATGACGCTCATTACCCCGGCTTCGGTGACGGCGGCTTTGAAGGGGGGAAGGAAGACCTCGCGGATGATCCTTTCCGAATAATTGCCCGGTCCTGCGTTGATGCCGGCCTCGGGCTGGCCGTGGACTGCGAAATGCTTGGCCGTGGCGATGACATGGTTCTTGTCGGGCGCTGGACCGCTGCCCTGCAAGCCCCGGATGCAGGCCGCGCCGATGCGGGAGACCAGGTAAGGGTCTTCCCCGTAAGTCTCCTCCGTCCGGCCCCAGCGCGGATCGCGCGCCACATCCAGGACCGGGGTCAGGACCTGGGCCACGCCGCGCGCCCGGGTCTCTTGGGCGACGGCCTGGAAGACACTCTCGATTAAATTGACGTCCCAGGTTCCGGCCAAGGCAATGGCCGAGGGAAAACTGGTCGCTCCTCGTGCCGCCAGGCCATGCAACGCCTCCTCGTGAATGATTGTGGGGATGCCGAGGCGCGTCTTCTCCAAGAGGAAGCGTTGGATATCATTGACATGAACCGCTTCGTCCGCCGCTTCGCGGGTCTCGCCGAGCGAGCCCTCGATCTCGCTGGGGCGGCCAACCTCTCCGATGCCAAATTTGAGCGCAACGCGAGCCTTCGCTTCGGAAAAAGAGCCCTTCTCGTCTTTGATCAAGGCTTTCTGCAGCCAAATGCCTCGGGTTTGCGCGACTTTCTCTTCCAGTGTCATTCGGCTCAGCAGGTCGGCCACCCGTTGCTCAACGGGCAGACGGACATCCCGGTAGGGCAGGCGGCTTGCCTCCGGTTGAGAGCGGAGCGGCGGTGTCCCCACGAGGCCCGTCAAGATGGCGAATCCGAATGCGGCGCGGCGCAAAACGGCCTT
>JAQUMZ010000449.1 GCA_028717865.1 Elusimicrobiota bacterium
AGTTGAGCCTCGCCTATTCCACGGGGGTCGATCCCGCCAAGCTCAACGTCTACTGGTACAACGCCGCGGCTAACGCCTATATCCTCCAGCAGGACGTGACCGGGGCGCCGGCCGCCGTGGACGCGGTCAACCGCACGATCACCATCAGCGTCAACCACTTCTCGACCTTCGTGCTCTTCGAGTCCGGCGTGGCGGTCATCTCGGGCGGCGCGTTCTCGGGCGGGGATATCGAGGCGTTCAATTTCCCGAATCCATTCGACCTGTCCGAAAAGACCGTGACCACGGTCCATCCCGCCGCCAACTATTCCGTGCGCGGGACCATGATCCGCGCCGCCCTGCCGATCGACGGCGGCGGCGGCACCGTGCTGCGCATCTACGACGTGGCCGGCCGGCGGGTGCGCACGATAGACCTGGGCCGTCTCAACGGGGGCGCCTACTACTACCAGCCGTGGGACGGGCGCAACGACGCGGGTCGCGACGTGGCCGACGGGGTCTACCTCGGGGTCCTGAGCTCGGGAGGGCGCCATAAGACCTTCAAAATGGCGCTGATCAAATGAGAGCCCTCCTGGCGTCGGCGGCGTCGTTGTGGCTGGCGTGCGGCACCTGCGCCGCCCTGGGGACGGCGGCCCGGGGCACCAGCGGCGCGGCGTTCCTTCAGATCGCCCCCGGGGCGCGCCCCGCCGCCCTGGGCGAGGCCTTCGCCGCCGTGGCCGACGACGTCCAAGCCGCGTACTACAACCCGGCCGGGCTCTCCGGGCTCAAGCAGGTCCAGGCGGGCGCCATGCACGAGTCGCGCTTCGCCGGGCTTTCCTACCAGTACGCGGCCCTGGCCGTGCCTCTGCTGTCCTGGGTCGACAGTCCCCGCCCGCCCAACGCCTTCGGCGTGGCGGCGGTGTCCTTCTACAGCCTCTCCGCAAGCGGCATCGAACGCCGCGGCACGGTGGAAACCGACGAGCCGGTGGACACCTTCGGCGCGCAGGATATGGCCTACGCCCTGTCCTACGGCTACGCCCCGCCCGGACTGCCGGTGTCCTTCGGAGCCACGGCCAAGGCCGTGTCCTCGCGCCTGGACGACGCCCGCGCCTCCGCCGCGGCTCTCGACGCGGGCGCGCTCTACCGGGACGGCCGGGCCTCGGGGGCCTTGGGCTTCCGGCATTTGGGGACGCGGCGCAAGTTCCGCGATGCCGCCGAGCCCCTGCCCTTGACCTGGTACGCCGGCGGGGCCTACCGCTTCTCGGGCGACTGGCTGGCCTGTTTGGAGGCCGATCTGCCGCGCGACGACGCGCCGTCGGCGGCCGCGGGGCTGGAATACCGCCGCGAGCTGGGGGCGGGCCTGTCGGCCGCGGCCCGGGGGGGCTTCAACAGCGGCCGCAGCTCCCCCGGCGGCCTCAGCGGCCTGTCCCTGGGCTTCGGCCTCGGCTACCGCGGCTGGAGCTTCGACTTCGCCTGGCTGCCGGCGGGGGAACTCGGCGACAGCTTCCGCTATTTCCTGCTGCTGAGGTTTTGAGCCGGATTTGACCCGCGGGCGGTATCGTTGGCGCCGGGCCATGAACGAAAATGGATGCCTAGGCAAGCCGATGCGCGACCTGCCGGCCGCCGGGGTCGCGGGGTTCGACCTCCTGGCCGAGCTGGCCCTGGACATGCGCTGGTCGTGGAATCACGCCGCCGACGAGCTGTGGCGGCGCCTGGATCCCTCCCTCTGGGGGCTGACGCACAATCCGTGGGTGGTCCTGCAGACGGCGTCGCGGGACCGCCTGGCGCGGGCCATGTCCGAGGCGCAGTTCCGCGCCAAGGTGGAAGCGCTCGTGCGCGCCAGGCGCGAAAGCGCCGAGGCGCCCGCCTGGTTCCAGGAGACGCATCCCGCCTCCCCGCTGACCTGCGCCGCCTATTTCTGCATGGAGTTCATGCTCAGCGAGGCGCTGCCCATCTACTCGGGCGGGCTAGGCAACGTGGCCGGCGACCTGCTCAAGGCCGCCAGCGACCTGGGCGTGCCCGTGGTCGGGGTGGGGCTGCTTTACCAGCAAGGCTATTTCCGCCAGGTCATAGACCGGGACGGCGCCCAGCAGGCGTTTTTCCCCTATAACGATCCCATGCAGCTTCCGATCCGCCCCGTGCGCGGGCCCGACGGAGAGTGGCTGCGCGTGGATATCCCCTTGCCGGGGGGCGCGCTTTGGTCGCGCGCCTGGCAGGTCCAGGTCGGCCGGACCAGGCTTTTCCTGCTCGACAGCAACGACGCGGCGAATTTCCCGGCCTACCGGGGCATCGCCGGCGAGCTCTATGGCGGCGGGCCGGAACTGCGCCTGCAGCAGGAACTGCTCCTGGGCGTCGGGGGCTGGCGCCTGCTGGCCGCGCTGGGCTTCCAGCCGGAGGTCTGCCATCTCAACGAGGGGCACGCGGCTTTCGCGATCCTCGAGCGCGCCCGCGATTTCATGAGGCGGACCGGCCGGCCCTTCGCGGCCGCCCTGGCCGCGACGCGCGCCGGCAACATCTTCACCACCCACACGGCGGTGCCCGCCGGCTTCGACCGCTTCGCGCCATCTCTCGTCGAACGCTATCTCGGCGCCTACGCCGAGCGCGAACTCGGCATCGCGG
>JAQUMZ010000450.1 GCA_028717865.1 Elusimicrobiota bacterium
GCCGCGCGCAGAAGCTCGCGGCCGACTCCTTGCCCCCGCGCTGCGTTGGAGACGACGAGTTCGTCTATGCGGAATAGCCGGCCGGCGATATGCAGCATCGGCCTCAGCGACCAAGCCAGCAGGCCTGTCAGCCGGCGTTGATGGCAGGAGACAAGTATCCCGGAATCAGGGCCGCGCAAGACGCCTTCGAAAGCCCGCCTGAAAGCTCCGGGCCGGGCTTGAGGATGTACCAACTCCGCCATCAGGGCGCAAGCCGCCTCGCGGTCGGAAGGTCTTGCCTTGCGAATGGTCATGGCTGCGCAGGCGGGGTTATCTGAAATATCGGGCGAGAAGCGCCGGGACGTATAATCTCGCGGTAACCGCATTTTTCAAACACGGCCGGGACGCCGGTCCAGGCGAACGCCGCGGGCATGGGCTTGGACTTCGGGACGACCGGATAGCCCTCGACCCGCGTCGCGCCGAGCTCAAAAGCGCGGCGGGTGGCGGCCTCCAGAAGCTTCGTCGCCACGCCCTTGCCGCGCCAGCGCGAGGGGATGAAGAAGCAGACCACGGCCCAGGTCGTGTCGGTGAAGGGATGGCGCAGCGCCTTCACGGTTTCCAGGCGGGGGAATGCGCGGCGGGGGCCGAAGGAGCACCAGCCCACGGGCTCTCCTTGATGGAAGGCGAGCACGGCATGGACTTTGGAGCTGCGCACGAGCTCGCGCATTCGTGCGCGGTTCTTCTCGCCCTTCCATTGCGCCCATAGCTTGCCGCCGCGTTCGACGCGCCACCACATGCACCAGCATCCCCCGCATGCCCCATTGGCGCCGAAGAGACGAGAAACGACGTCCCAATCGGTCTCCCGAAGGGGACGGACCACGATATCCGATGCTGATTCTTTGGTTTTCATGCTTCACCCAGCATGTCTTCCAGAATTATTGCCGCGTCCTCGACGAATCGAGGGCAAAGTTCCTTGAATACTCCCGCAGTGGCGGCCGCTTCGTGTCCTTGAGCCGTGCTTCGGTCATATCCGATAAGGTCGTTGCAGCGCAGGTGTTTATGCGCTGATCTGAATCTCTTCAAAAACCGACGGACCAGGGCATCTGTACGGGCTCGTCCTTCTACATCGCTGTTCCGGGTTCTGCCGAATTTCAATCCCAAGATGGCTATGGCACCAGTCACCGCCCCGCAAACATCCCCGCTGCCGCCAAGTCCTCCACCAAAGGCGCAACCTATTTTCATAGCCAAATCTTGGTTCAGGCCGAATTCCTCGCCGTAGAGCGTCAATATGACCTCGGAACAACGACAACCCGAGATGAATTTTTCCGCTGCGGTTTGCGCTTTCGTCACCTTTTTGTTTTCCATTGGGCACTCCTTGATTGGCATGCGCATTCTCGATAACGGAAGCAGTCCATGAGGTGGTCGTTGACCATGCCCACCGCCTGCATGTGGGCGTAGGTGATGGTGCTGCCCACGAACTTGAATCCCCGCTTTTTAAGGTCCGCGCTGAGGGCGTCGGACTCCGGCGAGGTGGCCGGGATATCTTTCAGGGCTTTGCGGCGATTGAGCATGGGCTTGCCGCCCACGAACCGCCAAATGTAGGCGTCGAACGTGCCGAATTCCTTCTGCACGGCCAAGAATGCCTTGGCGTTGCTTACCGCGGCGTTGATCTTGAGACGATTGCGGATGATGCCGGGATCCTTTAGCAGCGTCCGTATCTTGGCCTTCGTGAAACGGGCGACCTTGGCGGGGTCGAAGCCGGCGAATGCCTTCCGGTATGCCTCCCGCTTGTTCAGGACGGTCGACCAGCTCAGGCCGGCTTGCGCGCCTTCCAGGATCAGGAACTCGAATTGCTTCCGGTCGTCGTGGACCGGGACGCCCCATTCCTCGTCGTGGTAGGCGCGATAAAGCTCGCCTACGCCCTCGGCCCAAGCGCAGCGCGTTCGATGTGCTTTGCTGTTCAAGCGGTTCTCCCGGCGTCCCGCAGCCGGCCTTCGAGTACCGTGACGACTTGGCCGCGCAGCATACGGGGACTCACCGCTGTTTCTGGGCGCGCTTCTCGATCACCGCTATGTATTGGGCGCCGCCGTCCTCGATGGCGCGCTGTAGTCGCCAATCCGTTCCGGACAGGATTCCGCGGAGTTCCGGCTTGGACACCAACAGGTAGTCGTGCCAAGGCCCGACCAAGTCCCGGTACCTGACGCGCAGGCGGACCTGGCCGCCCATTCTCCCGCGCCGCTTGTTGATGCGGTGATACCGCAGGTGGACGGGATCGCCGTTCCGGTAGGGGTCTAGGATCTCGGCGATGATGAGCGCCGACTCGGAGGTTATCCCATGAAACTTGGCGAGCAGCGTCCGGGCTTTCTTGAAGCTTCCGAAGAGGCCGAAGTTATTGCCCAGCATGAGCACGGTATCGTAGCGCGCCGGCCGCAGCTTGTCTATGCCCTCGATGGGTAGCGCCCGCGCGTCCTTGAGCCCCCTGGCCTTGCATATCTTCACGGTCAGGGGCGAAAGATCGATGCCGGTCACCCGCAGGCCCTTCCGCTGCAAATGCAATGCGTGCCGGCCGCCGCCGCAGCCCACGTCCAGGACACGGCCCTTTGCGAG
>JAQUMZ010000451.1 GCA_028717865.1 Elusimicrobiota bacterium
CCCCGGCCGAGCCCTCTTCGATGCAGGCCCGGTCGCTGTGCGGTTGGTCGCCGGCGGGCCGCCGCGCCTGGCTCGACGGGGCGCCCGCCCCGGACGCGGTTGACGTGTTCCAACGGGTATGCGCGCAGGTCGCGGCGTATCTGGAACTCGGTCCGCCCGAGACGGCTGCTGGAACCACGGCCACCCTGGCCCTGTGGGTCTTCCTGACGTACCTCTATTCGGTTTTCGACGCGGTGCCCTATCTCTACATCGGCGGCCCGCTGGCTTCCGGCAAGTCCCGCGTCTTCGAAGTCCTGGCCCGCATGGTCTTCAGGCCCTTGCACTCGTCAAGCATGACCGGGCCGTGCCTGTTCAGGACGCTTCACGACCGCGGCGGCACGCTGCTGCTGGACGAGGCCGAGCGCCTGCGGCAGCCGGGGCCGGAGCAAAGCGAACTGCTGGCCATGCTCCTGGCCGGGTACAAGCGCGGCGGCACGGCGACGCGGCTTGAACCCGTGGGGGATACCTTCCGCCCTGTCGAGTTCGGCGTGTACGGTCCCAAGGCCCTGGCCGCGATCAACAACCTGCCGCCAGCCCTGGCCAGCCGGTGCATCCCGATACGGATGTTCCGGGCCGGGCCGGATTCCCCCAAGCCCCGCCGTCGCATCGACGCCGAGCCGGACGCCTGGCGCCGGCTGCGCGACGATTTGCACGCCCTGGCCCTCAGCAACGGCCTCGCTTGGCTGTCTCTGCCCGCCCGAGCCGACGCTTGCCCGCCTATGCCGGGCCGGGCCTACGAGTTGTGGCAGCCGCTACTTTCTCTGGCCGCCCACCTTGAGGACCATGGCGCGACCGGCCTCTTGGCCTTGATGCAGGCGCACGCTCTGGCGAGCATTGACGCCGGCCAAGAGGACCAGACCCCGGACATTGACGAGACCCTGCTGCGCCTGCTGGCCGAGGCCCTGCGGGCCGGCGATCAACCGACGCCCGGCGAAATCCTGAGCAGGGCGCAGGCTGCCGACGGGCAGGGGTTCCGTACCTGGAGCGCCCGGGGGGTGGCGGAACACCTGAAGCGGTATGGCCTTGTGACCCGCAAGGTACGTGGCCGCAAAGTCTACCGCGTGGAGCACCTGAAGGTGCTGGTGCAGGTCCAGACGGCCTACAGCGTGGACTTGGGCTTTACCCCCGCTGGCAACGTACCCCCACGTACCCCAACGTGCCCCCAAGCCTTTCCTGAGGCCCCTGGAGACGCTTTGCCAGGGGGTACGTGAGAGCCCAGGGGGTACATGGGGGTACTTGGGGGTACGTCTAGGGGATAGGTGCAGGGGATGCGAGATGTTCGACGCCAAGGCTTTTCTTGAAGGGCTGTATCGGCCCGCCCCGCCCGCATGGGCGGACCTCGGCCCCGACGACCTGCCCGGCGACTGGCGCATGGAGTTTGAGGAACGGGCCGCGATCAAGGAATTCGCCGGTGGCCTGCCGCGCGAGATGGCTGAGGCTGAGGCCCTGGCTGAGACCGTGGCCGAGATGCAGAACGGGCCGCCCGATGCTGGACAGAAAGAAAATCCGAAAAGCGCGGCGGATACTGCTTGACTAATGGGCAACCCCAGTGTACCATACCATCATGAGCGCGAAACGAGTCAAACTGAGCGACCAGATCCGGCGGGCCGTGGATGCTTCCGGCCTGAGCCACTACTGAATCTGCAAGATGCTCGATCTCGATCAGGCCGTGATGAGCCGCTTCCTGGCGGACAAGAGCGGCCTGTCGGTGAGGAACCTTGACGCCTTGGCCGACGTGCTGGGGCTCGACGTGGTGGCACGCGTGCCGGGGAAGGCCCTGCCGCCATCGAGGCCCGGGCGCAAGCCCAAGGCGAGGAAAGGAGGCGTATCGTGAGAGTGTTCCAGAGCACGTACCGCGACCGCGTGACCGGCGAGACACGGAAGACCCAGACGTGGTACGTTGAGATCCGCATCGAGGGGCGGCCGCGCCGTGTGCCGGGCTTCACGGACCGCAAGTCCACGGAAGCACTTGGCCGGAGCATCGAGGCCCTGGCCCGGTGCAAGGGGGCCAATGAGCGGCCCGACCCGGTGATGAGCAAGTGGATTGAGGGCCTGCCGCGGCGGCTGCGGAAGGTCCTTGGGCGGATCGGCCTGCTGAGCGGCTGCAAGGCGGCTGCGCTGGAGCCGCTGCTTTCGCACCTGGACGGCGTGACCGATTCCACCGGCGCCGTGGTCCTTGTAGGCTTCCGTCAAGCCGTGGCCGCCAAGGGCGCGACGGCCCGGCACGTCGCCCTTGTGGCGAACCGTGCCCGCCGCGTGATCGAGGGTTGCGGTTTCACGTTCTGGTCCGACATCTCCGCCAGCAGGGTGATGGCCTACCTCGACGGCCTGCGGGCCGACACGCTGGACGAGAAGGGCAGGGTGATCAAACGCGGCATCGGCGCCCAGTCGTTCAACTTCTACCTGGCCGCGTTCAAGCAGTTCTGCCGCTGGATGGTGAGGGACGGCCGGGCTGGCGACTCCCCCGTGGCGCACCTGTCCGGCCTGAACGTCAAGACCGACCGCCGCCACGACCGGCGCGCCTTGAGCGTCGAGGAACTCCGC
>JAQUMZ010000452.1 GCA_028717865.1 Elusimicrobiota bacterium
CGGAACTTGATCCGCCGGCTCGCCGCGCGCGCCGACATTACGGACGAAAGCCTGCGCCGGCTGCTGGAGCGGCGCTACGGCATACGCGTGGCCCGCCGGACCGTCTGCTCGTATCGCGAAAGGCGGGCCTGAGCATGTCCGCCCTGCGCCGCGCGCTCATCTTCGACGAGGACGAGGCCTTCGCCGACGATCTGGCCGACATCCTGGCCGAGGCGGGCTATGAGGTGTTCCGGGCCCGCGACCGGCAGACCGCGCGCCGGATACTGGCCGAGAAGCGCATACTGGTCGTCCTGCTGGGCGTCAACCATTCCCGCGAGGACGCCCTGGACGAACTGCGCCGGATCAAGGCGGACTTCCCATGCGCGGAGGTGGTACTGCTCAACAACCACGGCCAATTCCGGGCGGCCTTCGACGCCATGAGCCTGGGCGCCTTCGACTTCCTGGTCAAGTCGCAAAACCTGGGCGCCTTCGTCCCCGTGGTCGACAAGGCCCTGGCCCAGGCCTCGGCCAGCTACCGGAGGAAGCTTCCCGGCGGCTTGTCCTGCCCCCGGCCCCACGGCGCGCCGGCCGAGGTCGTGGGCATCAGCCCCGAGGCGCGCAAGCTCCAGACCCTGATCGCCAAGATCGCCCCCACGGACGCCTCCGTCCTGGTCTCCGGTGAGACGGGGGTGGGCAAGGAGCTGGCGGCGCGGTTGATCCATCGCCTGAGCCGGCGCGCCGCGGGGCCCTTCATACCCATCAATTGCGGAGCCATCCCCGAGAACCTGCTCGAAAACGAGCTTTTCGGGCACGTCCGGGGCGCCTTCACCGACTCCGGACAGACCAAGCCGGGCCTCCTGGAGGAGGCCGATAACGGAACCTTGTTTCTCGACGAGGTCACCGAGCTTTCCCCGGCGCTGCAGGCCAAGCTCCTGCGGATGCTGGAGACCGGGGGCTTCCGGCGCCTGGGCGACAACAAGGAGCGCCACGTCGACGTGCGGGTGGTGGCGGCGGCCAACCGCAACCTGGCCGAGGAAATGCGCAGCGGGCGCATGCGCATAGATTTCTACTACCGCCTGGCCGTCATCCTGGTGGACATCCCCCCCCTGCGCCGACGCCGGGAGGATATCCCGCTGCTGGTGGACCACTTCTTCCAGCTGCACGCCTGCGCCCAGAAAACGGCCCCCAAGAAGATTTCCCGCGGCGCCATGCAGATGCTGGCGGAATACGACTGGCCCGGCAACGTCCGCGAGGTCCGCAACGTCGTGGAGCGCCTGGCCGTGCTCAGCGACGGCGAGACCATCGCGCCCGCCGACGTGGAGGCCGTCCTCGACCCGGTCGCGCCCGCCGCGGGCGTCCCGGTCGCGGAACGGATCGGCGCGGCCGGTGCCCTGCGGCGGGCCTGAGGCCTTGGCATGCCCGTTGCTTCAGGCATTACCGGAGGCAAGGACTGCCGGCCATGATTAAAACGGACTATTGCACGGCGATCGGCGAGCGCGCCAGGCTCTGCCGCGTGTCCCTGGCCGAGACGGCCGAAAGGTTGCGCCGCTACTGCGGCGCCGCGGCCGAGTCGCTGGCCGCCTGCCTGGGACGCCGGCGCGGCCGCGAGCCCTCCCGGCCGGAGGCCGCGCCCCGCGCGCCGGCACCCCCCGTCGTCCAGGCCATCGCGGTGGCGCCCGGCAGGCAAGGAGCCATCGCCTATTCCCCGGCGCTGGGCTGGCAGACCCGCGAGCTGGCGCAGGGGGATTTGTCGGCCTGCGTGGATCGGCTGGAGGCCGCGGGCCTGGCGGTAGAGGAAGCCCGGATTCGCCAACGGGCCGCCGGAGACTACGGGTTTTCCATCGTCTTCAAGGAGGGCGGCGGGCCCGCCGAGGCCCCCGCGCCCGGCCCGCTGACGATCCGTCCCTACGTGAGCGGCCGCGTCTTCCCAAGCCAGGACGCGGCGCAGACGGCCCTGCGCCGCTGCGCGGCGGCCTTCGCTGACGCCGGCCTCGTGGTGGTCAACGCCGCGACGGCCGCGCGCGGACCGGGCTGGTCGTTCGCCCTGGAGCACTCGGTGGACGTGCTGCGCGCGCCGGGAGCGCCGGCGGCGGCCCTGCGGCTCTTCCGCCACCGGTGCCAGGGCGCCTACGCCAGCACGGCCGAGTGCCGGGCCCTGCTGCCGCTCTTCCAAGAAGCCCTGCGCCGGGCGCGCCTGGCCGTTGTGCACGCCTACGTTCTCGACGAGGGACCGGGCAATTGCCGCCCGGTGGTGGACTACATCTCCCGGTACGAGCCGGGCCGCGACGAGCCGGCGGCCCAGGTCCGAACTTACCGCGCGGAACAATCCTATCCCCTGGCCAGCTCCGCCCAGGCGGAGCGCGACGCGCGGCTGGCCGCCTTCGCCGGCGCCGGGGCGCGCGCCGTGGACAGCCACGTTTTCGAGGAGCCCTCGGGACATTACTCCTTCTCGATCGACTATCTGATGCCGATGCAGGCCTTAAACGCCGGCCTGGGCGAAGCCTTGGTTTTCGAGCGTCTGGCCGGCGAGGAGCCTTCGGCATTCGAGACCACGGCCCGCGCCGAGTTGGCGGAGGAGGTCCGGCGCCTCGGGGAA
>JAQUMZ010000453.1 GCA_028717865.1 Elusimicrobiota bacterium
CTCTGGCTCAAGGAGTTGGCTCCCAGCCACGCCCTGCGCCGGTGGTTCGCGCACGACCCGGCCAAATGGCAGGAGTTCAAGGCGCGCTACTTCAAGGAGTTGGCGGGCAAGGCCGGCTTGGTCCGCGAACTCAAGGCGCGGGCCCGCGGACGCCCGATCGTTCTACTTTACGGCGCCAAGGACCGGGAGCACAATCAGGCCGCGGCCCTGAAGGAATATCTCGAGAAGAAGTTGGCCAAGGCATGAAGCGTCCCCGTCCGGAATCATCCGACGCCCTGGCGTTATTCGGAGTCACGGGCGATTTGGCCCACCGGATGATCTTCCCGGCGCTCTACGAACTGGCCAAGCGCGGCGCCCTGGCCGTGCCCATCGTGGGAGTGGCCTATTCGCATTGGGACCTGGCTCGGCTGCGCCGCCGGGTCGAGGACGCCGTCGCGCGCTTCGCAGGCGGCGCCCTCGACCGCCCGGCCTTGCGCCGCCTGCTCGGGCTGCTGCGCTACGTCGACGGCGATTACCACGACCCGGACACCTTCCAGGCGCTCAAGCATGCCCTGGCGCCGGCCCGCCGGCCCACGCATTACCTGGCCATACCGCCGTCCCTGTTCGCCACGGTCATCGCGGGCCTGGGCGCCGCGGGCCTGGCCGGGGGCGCGCGCGTGGTCGTGGAGAAGCCCTTCGGCCGGGACCTGGACTCGGCGCGCCGCCTCAACGAGATCGCCCGTTCCACCTTCCCAGACGACTCCATTTTCCGCATCGATCATTATCTCGGCAAAGAAGCGATCATGAACATCCTGTATTTCCGCTTCGCCAACTCCTTCCTGGAGCCGGTCTGGAACCGCGACCGGGTGGCCAGCGTGCAGCTGACCCTCTCCGAGCGCTTCGGCGTGGCCGGACGCGGCTCCTTCTACGAGACCGCCGGCTGCCTGCGCGACGTGGTCCAGAACCACCTCTTCCAGATCGTGGCCCTGCTGGCCATGGAGCCCCCGGCCCGGCGCGGCTTCGGGGCCGTCCACGCGGAAAAGGTCAAGGTCTTCCAGGCCATGCGTCCGCTCCAGCCCGGAGACCTGGTGCGCGGCCAATACGAGGGCTACCGGGAAGAACCGGGCGTGGCCAAGGACTCCGACGTCGAGACCTTCTGCGCCCTGCGCCTGCACATCGACTCCTGGCGCTGGGCGGGGGTGCCCTGGTACCTGCGCTCCGGCAAGCGCCTGGCGAGCACCGCCGCCGAGATACTCGTCGAGCTCAAGCCGCCGCCGCAGCGGCTCTTCGCCGACTCGGCGCCGGCCGCCGGCCGGCCCAACTACCTGCGCTTCCGGCTCTCGCCCGGGCACGCCATAGCCCTGGCCGCCCGCGTCAAGCGCGTGGGGGAGGCCTTCGTGGGCCTCCAGCGGGAGCTGTTCCTGCTCGACAAGCAGCCGGGCGAGGAGCCGCCCTACGCGCGCCTGCTGGCCGACGCCCTGGCCGGGAGGGGGGCGCTCTTCACCCGAGCGGACGCGGTCGAGGCCGCCTGGGCGGTGCTCGACCCCGCGCTCAAGCGCCACGGCCCGGCCCGGCCCTACCGGCCGGGCAGCTGGGGCCCCCGCCAGGCCGACGAGCTCATCGCGCCCCACGGCGCCTGGCACAATCCGGCGCCGTCCGGAGACGGTCCCCGGCGCTGAGGATGCCGGCGTACCGGGTCGTATTCCTGCTGGACGTCGACAACACCCTGCTCGACAACGACCGCATCGCCGCCGACCTCCAGCGGGCCCTCGACCGCGAGGTGGGCCGGCGTTGCCGGCTGCGCTATTGGTCCATTTTCGAGGAATCGCGCCGGCGCCTCGGCTACGCCGACTACCTGGGCGCTCTGCAGCGCTACCGCGCCGAGAATCCCCGCGACGTCCAGATCCTGGCCGTCTCCTCCTTTTTGATCGACTACCCCTTCGCCGCGCGCCTGTTTCCCGGCGCCCTGGAGGTCGTCGCGCGCCTGCGCCGTCGGGGGCCGACGATAATTCTCAGCGACGGCGACGCGGTCTTCCAGCCGCACAAGATCCGGCGCTCCGGGCTCTGGCGCGCCGTGGACGGCCGGGTGCTGATCTACGTCCATAAGGAGCGCGAGCTGGACGACGTGGCGCGGCGCTGGCCGGCCCGGCGCTACGTCCTGGTCGACGACAAGCTGCGCATACTGGCCGCGGCCAAGAAATTCTGGGGCGGACGCCTGACCACCGTGTTCCCGCGCCAGGGCCACTACGCGCGCGACCCGCGCCTGCTGGCCGCCTACCCGCCCGCCGACATCGCGATCGCCCGGATCGGCGAGTTGCTGCGCTGGAAGCCGGCGGATATGCTTGCACAAAGATTGCCAACTCGCACGTTCATAAAGTAAGCTTAACCTTCGCTTTTTGGCGGCGTGCGGCAAAGGAGAACGCGATGAGCCCTGCGGCGAACAAGCGGGATTCGGGGATCGCCCTGATCGGAGACTTGCCTTGGGGCAGCCATTTCTGCCAATTCTACCGCACCAAGAAGGACATGCTGGACGTGCTCGTGCCTTACTTCAAGGCCGGCCTGGAAGGCAACGAACTATGCGTCTGGG
>JAQUMZ010000454.1 GCA_028717865.1 Elusimicrobiota bacterium
CCGGAAGTATGCCAATTTATACCCGATGTCCAAGATATTGATCGTCGAGGACGAAAAGGCCCTGGTGAAGGTCCTTCGGTACAATCTGGAAAAGGAAGGCTACGAGGTCGTCGCCGCGAACGACGGCCCCTCCGGTCTGGAGGCCTTCCGCCGGGACCGGCCCGATTTCATAATCCTGGACATTATGCTCCCGAAACTCGACGGCTTCGAGTTTTGCAAGGCCGTGCGGCAAGTCTCCCGGACGCCGGTCCTGATGCTGACCGCGCGCAAGGACGAGTTGGACCGCGTCCTGGGCCTGGAGTTGGGCGCCGACGACTACGTCACCAAGCCCTTCAGCATCCGCGAGGTCCTGGCCCGGATCAAGACCATCCTGCGCCGAACCGCCGCCGGCCGGGAAGGCGCGGCGTCGGTTCGGATCGGGCAGTTGGACGTCGATTTCGCGCGCTACGAAGTCCGGGTCGCGGGCAGGCCGGCCGCCCTCACCCCGAAGGAATTCAGCTTCCTTAAGTGCCTGGTCGAGGCCGACGGACGCGCGCTCACCCGGGACGAACTCCTATTTAAGGTGTGGGGCCATGAGCGGGGGCTGGAGCTGGACACCAATACCGTGGAACAGCACATCGCCCGCTTGCGCGCCAAGCTGGGCCCCGAGGCCGGCCGCCTCCTGACCGTCAAGAACGTGGGCTACCGCCTGCGCCGGGACTAAGATGTCTTGGGCCCTGGCCGCGGCGGCCCTGGCCCTGGCCGCCGCGCTGTGGCTTTCGCGGTCGATCCGCAGGTCTTTGTCCGAGATCGAAGAGGTCGCGGGCCGGCTCGCGGCCGGGGATCTCGGCGCCCGCGCGCGGCGGCAGCCCCCGGGCCAACGCCGGCGCCTGGCGCTGGCCCTGAATTCGTTGGCGGAACGCATCGAGGCCGACCTGACCCGGCTGCGGCGGCTGGAGCAGATGCGGAAGGATTTCGTGGCCAACGTCTCCCACGAACTGCGCACGCCGCTGGCCGCGGTGAAGGCCTACGCCGAAACCCTGCGCTCGGGCGGGTTGGACGACCCCGCGCACCGGGCGGAGTTCGTCGCCGAGATAGAGCGCAGCGCCGACCGCATGACGCGGCTGGTCGACGACCTGCTGACGCTGTCCGCGCTGGAGTCGGGTCAACGCGAGCCGGTCCGCGAGCCGGTCGACCTCATGCGCGTGGCCGCGGAGGTCGTCGCCAGCCTCAAGCCGCTGGCCGACCGGAAACAACTGGCCTTGCGGTTGGACCCCTTCCGGGACGTCCCCACGATCCAAGGCGACCGCGGCCAGCTCAAACAGGTGCTCGTCAACCTCGTGGACAACGCCATAAAGTTCACGCCCGACAAGGGCGCGGTCCGGATCTGGGCGGAGAATCGTCCCGGCTGGACGACGCTGGTCGTGCAGGACAGCGGCTGCGGCATCCCGGAGTCGGACCAAGCCAGAATATTCGAGCGCTTTTACCGGGTGGACAAAGCGCGCTCGCGGGAATTGGGCGGGACCGGGCTCGGGTTGGCCATCGTCAAACACATCGTGGAAGCGCACGGCGGCGGCGTATCCGTGGCCAGTTCTCCCGAGGGCTCGGCTTTTCGCGTCGAGCTGCCCGCCCGAAGCGCGTGACCGGCTAGCCCGTCAGCCGGCCGTCAGCCGCTTCTTATCCCGCCTTCATGGTCCGGCCCGGCCTCGGACTGTTACCATGCGTCCATGCTCGCCGCGAAGTTCATTTGCCTGTCGCTGTGCCTGGCCGGACCGGCCGCGGCCGCAGAGAGCCCGCTGAGGAACATCGCGTTGCGCTTCTACGGCTTCATCCAGACCGACATCATCGCCGACACCACGGCCGGCTTCAACGAGGAACAGGGCAACAGCCTGGTCCCGCCCCGCGCGGCCGCGCCAGGAGCACCGAACTCCGCCGGCAGGCACCATCGCACGCAGACGAGCGTACGCAACAGCCGCGTCGGCCTGGACCTGGGCCTGCCGAAGGCCGACGGCTCCGACGTCAGGGCCGTGTTCGAGTTCGACCTCATGGGCAATAATGCGCCCAACACCCAGCCCGGCTCCTCTCCCAAGGAACAGTCGGAACGAGACTTCTTCAACAACCCGGCCGTGCGCCTGCGCCATGCTTTCGTCAGCGCGACTCGCGGCGCCTGGAACGCCAAGCTCGGGCAAACCTGGTCCCTCCTGGGCTGGCAGCCGCACTACTTCCCCGCCGAGGCCATCGTGCAACCCGGCCCCGGCCAGCTTTATCGCCGCTTCGCCCAGGCCCGGATTACATTGACCCAGGTTATTAAGGAAACCTGGGAACTGGAGACCGCCGCGGACCTGGCCAAGCCCGCCCAGATGGACTCGGGATCGCCGGAATTCCACGCCGGGGCCAGGCTGGCCTCGACCCGCGTCAAGGGCGCCTCCATCTCCGGCGCATCCGCGTCCATGGAGGCGCTTTCGGCCGCGGTCAGTTGCGCTTTCATCCCGGTGCGCACGGCCAGCCTGGGCAGCCCCACCGGAGAAGCCGTCGCATTCGACATTTTCTTCCCCGTCATCCCGTCGCG
>JAQUMZ010000455.1 GCA_028717865.1 Elusimicrobiota bacterium
GAGAACGGCCTGGCCATGGTCCTCACCGGGATGAGGCACTTCAAGCACTGAAAGCGGCCGGCGGCAAGCGGCGACGACCGCT
Source organism: Elusimicrobiota bacterium (assembly GCA_028717865.1). Taxonomy (GTDB): domain Bacteria; phylum Elusimicrobiota; class Elusimicrobia; order UBA1565; family UBA9628; genus UBA9628. Next base: position 83 of record JAQUMZ010000455.1, read on the forward strand.
GCTCAGGTCCCGCCCCCGCCCGGAGTCGCACTCTCGATCCGGTCCCGAGCCGAAGCCGGTCCCGGACCGCCTCACCGGTCCGGCGCTTCGGCCTGGCCCATGCGCCGCTGGATGCGGTCCCGGCGGACGCGCTTCACCTCGGCGGCGTGCTCCTTCCGGATGCCCTGGAGCTCGTCCGAGATCCTGATGAGGACGGCGGAATCGGCCTTCTCGCCGAGCCCGCGGCGGAGCTTGTCCTCGGCCCGGCTGAGGAATTCCTCGCCGCGCAGCGCGTCGCCGGCCTGGAACCGCCGCTCGGCCAGCCGCCTGTCCGCCTCCGCCGTGTAGACGCGCTGGCCGAGCGTGCCCCGCCTGTAGCTGGCCGTAGCCCGCTCCTGGCGCCAGACGAGGAACAGCGCCAATCCGAAGGTCAGCAGCAGGATGAGCGCCCGGTGCGTCGCGTCGTTCATAGCGTCAATTATACCTCGCCGCCCGGCGGCGCGTCTGCGACGAGGCTGTCGGCGGGGCGTCTACCGCCCGCATCCGACTTGGCGGCCGGAGGGACCGATGCAGAGCCACTCGCCGCCCTTGAGCTCGTGGGCCTCGCAGCGCTGGTCCACGCATTCGCTGCGGCAGCCGCGGCAGACCTTGGCGACGCGGGCCTGGAAATCCAGGCAGCCGTCGTAGTCCGGCCGGATGACCCTCTTGCCGGCCCGGTTCGCATAGCCGCACTTGCCGCTGTCCGTGAACCGGACCAAGCCGTCATGGAACCCGTCGGGGCCGTTGTCGACGACGGCCACGCCCTTGATGAGGACCCGGCCCTTGCGGTCGACGTACATCCAGCCGAGCTCCTTGTTGTAGACCGCGGCCAGGCCCTCGGAGAAGTCGAGCCGCTTCAGATGCTTCTTGGCCACGGACCAGGCGCCCTTCTTGCCCGGCAGCAGGCAGGCGGCATGCTCCACGAGGCCCTCATCCCCGAAATAGGAGCATGGCCGCGCCGGCTCCTTGGCCGCGGCGGCCGTGCCGGCGGCAAGGACGATGCACAGCAGGAGCTTCGCTGAATCGAGGGACATGGTCATTCGTAGACGATGTCGTCGAGATAGATGGTGAAGCCGTTGGGGTTGTCATCCTTGCTGGCTGACCAACAGAAGCCGCCTATGATGTGCGAGAGGTCCTTCCCCTTCAGGTCAATGGTGAATTTCTGCCATTCCTTCGTCAGCGGGACCGGGCCGATCATCTTTGTGTCGGAATCCGGGAACTCGCCGGATATCCCGCCCATCTTGAATTCGCTGATCTTCTCATCGCCCTTGTCGCCCCGCGCCCAGAATGAGAGCCTCGAGGCTCCGCTGAGATCGAACCCGCCTTTCTTCTCTCCCCAATTATTGACGGGATTCTGCCAATAGATGCCGGCCCAGCCGGCATTCTTTGTCATGCGCGCGCTATAGGTGATCTTTATGCACGTGCTTCCGCCGTGCGTGTTCTCGGTCCATGCCGGGTTGAGTTTCAGGTCGCCGTAATCACCCAACCATCCTGACGGAACGAAATGGTTCTTTTTGCTCGCGTTGTCGAGATAGACGTAGAAGGGCTTGAAGGAACCCTTGCTGGCCAGGACCTTCTTCTTCGAGCTCCCGTCCTCTTGGTCCAGCAATCGCGTCTTGCCCGCCCCTTTCGACTTGGGTGGGGCTGCGAACGACACGCTGACAGCGGCGACCGTCAGGATGACTGCCCACAGGATGTTCTTCATCGCGCCACGCTCCTTTCCATCAGATCACTCCCCGTTCTCCTATCACCATCTCTGCAAACGCTCCCATGCCCACTGGGCCAGACCGACGACCAGGCACAGCGCCAGCACAATCAGCACCTTGTTCAGCGTGAGATGACGCAGGAGCTTGATGGAATGCCTGATGCTGTGGTGCCCGGCCCAGGCAGGGTCGGAGCAGACGGCCAGCAGGCAACCGGAGAGCGCGCAGGCGCGCCGCAAAGCGGACGAGGTCATGCCAGATTATACTCTATGCCCGCGCTCTTCCGGAGACTAAGCACCGCTTGCCGCCGAGCGCCCGGAGCCCTGGGGCCGGCTGCTCCGCATCCCCAAGTCGGCCTCCGGCCCAGATCACTTGCCGCGCCATCCCTTGGTCTTTCGGACGGATCGCAGGACGGGATCAGCGGCCGGGGGCGGGCTGGGCCGCGGCGCGGCAGGTGGCCGCGACCCGTCCGGTCATGCCGAGCCAGAGCGAGACGAAGAGATCGGTCTGCCCCGAGACGTAGCCGTCATAGGCGCCCATCGTCTCCTGACAGTATTCCCCGGCCTGGGCCTCGAGGAAGTCCAAGGCCCCCCGCTTCCAGAACGCCAAGGACATGTTGAAATTGGCGGCCCTCCCCACGGCCAGCATGCGCATCGGCTGGGCGGCCGGCCCAGGGCAGGAGTAGAGGTCGCGGTGCACGATCCCCGCTTCGGAGACGGAGCCG
>JAQUMZ010000456.1 GCA_028717865.1 Elusimicrobiota bacterium
CTCAAGCGGGTGCGCATAGTGGAGCGGCTTTAGTGCAGCGCATCCGCCCCGGACTCTATCTTTTGCAGGCCGCCGCGCCCGCCAACTGCTACATCATCGAGGGGCCCCGCGGCTGGAGCCTTTTCGACACCGGGCACCCCCTCGCGGCGCCGGCCTTGCTGGGCGAGATCGAGAGCAACGGCTTTCCGCTCGCGGAGCTCGACGCGATCATCATAAGCCACGGCCACGCGGACCACGCGGGCGGGGCCCGCGCGCTGCTGGAGCGGCGGCGGGTGCGCGTGCTGGCCCACGCCGACGACATCCCCGCCATCGAGGGGCGCCCGGCCCTCCGGCGCGGCCTCGGGCCCAGGCTGCGCCGCATCTGGCGCCGGCTGCGCTATCCCTACCGGCCTCTGGCGGAGGTGCTGCCCCTGGAGCAGGGCCGGACCTTGCGCTTCCTGCCGCTTTGGCAGGTCCTGGCCACGCCCGGGCACACCCGGGGATCGATTTCGCTGTTCCAGCCCGCGGAGAAGGTCGTCCTCTGCGGCGACGCCCTGGACAACCGCGCGGGCCGCCTTTCGGTTCCCGGGTCGCGGCGCTGCCACGACGCGGCGGCCGCGCGCGAGTCGGCGCGCCAGCTCGCCATGCTCGATCTGGAGGTCCTGGGCTGCGGCCACGGCCCGGTGGTGCGCGCCTCGGCCGGCCTCAAGATACAGTCGGCGCTGCCGCCCCTGGACTGAAGGCCTAGAAGGCTCGTCTCAACGGTTCAGGGGAGATTAGGCCCTATTCCGGACGTTTTCAAGGACTTCCTTCCCTAGTGCCGGAGCCGATTCTCCGGTATCACGGCCCTTGCGGATGAAAGGGGCTTCCCTGCGCGTTGCGGCCGTAGTCGTCATCATTTCGCTTCTGCTGGCCGCGCCTGGTCTGGACTGCCGGGCTGCCGTCGGCCGGATCGCGGTCAAGGGCGGAGCCCCGGCCGCCGCGGCCCTCCCGGCTCCGGCGAAATTGCCCGAGCTTCCGGTTTCCCGGCTTGGTGCCGTGGCTTTGGGCGTCCAATTCCGTCTGCCCGCGGCCGTTCCGGCGGCCGATTCCGTGATCGACATCCCGACGGACGTCCCCGCCGCGGGTCCAAGGCTCGTGCCGCTTCCCCGCGGGACAAGGACGGGGAATTTTGCCCGAGCGGGCAATGTGCCCGGCCGCGACTTGGGTCCTTATAGACCGGCGACCTTGGCAGCCCGGCGTCCTGCGCCTGCTCAAGGAACTGGAGGACGGCATCCCGGCCTTGAGCCTGGCCCGGGACGCGGGCGATCCCGACGTAGTCGCGTTGGCCTTGCGGCGGCTGGAAGCTCTCCTGGACTCTCAGCGGACGCGCCGCAGGGCGTCGGCGCGTAGCGGTTCTAGCCGGCCTTCTTGCCCAGGGCGCGCACCTGCCGGGCTATTCCCGCCAGCCGCTCGCGCACGCGCGGGTTGCCTTGCTCAAGCAAGGGTATGACCTTGATGCGCAGCCAGTTGCGCGTGAAGCGCGGATCGGAGTTGGTGGCGTCCTCCCGCCAGGACAAGCCGTGGACGTCGGCGTAAATTTTCAGCTCGGCCCGGGTCAGCGGCAGCAGGGGCCGGATCAGGGCCGCCGCGCGCCCCAGGGGCCGGCGCGGGGCGATGCCGGCCAAGGCGCCCAGGCGCTTGCCGCGCAGCAGGTGCAGCAGCACCGTCTCCGCCTGGTCGTCCAGGTGATGGCCCGTGGCCGCCTTGTTGCAGCGCAGGCGGCGCGCCTCCGCGGCCAGGGCCTCGTAGCGCAGCTTGCGGCCGGCGTCCTCCAGGCCGCGGCTTCTGGCCTCGGCCAGGGCCCGGACCGGGACCTTCACCGAGCGGGCGGGCAGGCCCCAGTTCCGGGCGAGCCTCAGCACGAAGGCCGCGTCGCGGTCGGCCGCGCGGCCGCGCAAGCCGTGGTGGACGTGTAAAAAGAATAGCTTGAAGCCTTTCCGGCGGGAGAGCTCGCGCAGGTAATGGGCCAGGCACACCGAGTCCAGCCCGCCCGATACCGCGGCCAGGACCCGGTCACTCCGCGCCAGCAGCCGTTCGGCCTTGTCGAAGGCCACGAGCTTGGACCAGATCCGGGCGGCGAAGGCCTTGCGGCGCACGAATGGATATTAGCATTCCGGCTCAGCGGCCGGAAGCCTCGGCGTCCAGCGCTATTACGGCCCGGAGCAGTTCATCGCCGGGGACGGCATGGGAGCCGCGCATGGAGTCGAGGAGCAAGTCCAGCCGCTCCGCGATGGGGATCTCCTTGAGCGCGGCGACACCCGCGGCCGCGTTCACGTTGCGCCCGGCGTTGGTGATCACGAGTTCACGTGCCAATGGACGAAGTTCCGGGTCCCGCAAGCCGTACTCTAGGAGCAGGGCCGCGTAGGCGGCTTTGTCCGTTTGGCTCAGCTCCTGGTTGTCTTTAATCCGTTTCGCTATCCTGGTCAGGATGGATTGCGACTGGGAAATGTCCAGGATGGAGCGGAAGAAATCCACGGGCTGCTCCTTTATCG
>JAQUMZ010000457.1 GCA_028717865.1 Elusimicrobiota bacterium
ATGAAGCCGCCGGTCCTCGCCGTCGTCGAGCTGCGCGGCCCGGAGCCGACCAAGGCCTCCCTGGAGTTCGTGGGCCAGGCCGCCGCTCTGGCGCGGCTCCTGGGCGCCGAGCCCCGGGCGCTGGCGCTGGGGGGGGAGGCGGGCGCCGCCGCCGGGGTCCTGGGCCGTTACGGAGCGCGCCGGCTCCTGGCCTGCGCGCCGCCCGGCATCTCCCTTCTGGGCGCCCGCGCCTTCGCCGAGGCCGCCGCGCCGCTGCTGCAGCGCGAGCTCCCCGCCGCGGTCCTGTTCCCGGCCTCACCTTGGGGTTCCGAGTTGGCCGCTCGCCTCGCCGCCCGGCTGGGCGCGGACCTCGTGAGCCACGTCACGGGGTGGCGGATCGATCCTTCCGGGGAGCTGCGCATGTCCCGGTCGGTTTATGGCGGTCGTTTGACGGAGGAGGTCGTCTTCGCCCCCGGAAAGCCCTGGCTGTTCAGCTTGCGGCCGAACCTGTTCCCAGCGGAGGCCGTCCCCGGAGCCGGCGCGGCCGAGGTTGAGTCCGTGCCGCCGCCGTCGCTGGGGACCCGGTGCTCCCGGCTGCTCGATGTCTCCGGGGCGGTGCGCGGCGAGCCTGCCCTGGCCGAGGCGGAGGTGGTGGTGTCGGGCGGCCGCGGCATGGGGGGGGCCTCTGGGTTCCGCATCCTGCGCGAGCTGGCTGAGACCCTGGGCGCGGCGGTCGGGGCCTCGCGGGCGGCTGTCGACGCGGGCTGGATGCCGCCGGAGCGGCAGGTCGGCCAGACCGGGACCGTGGTCTGTCCGCGGCTCTATGTGGCCTGCGGCATCTCGGGGGCCATGCAGCATCGCGCCGGCATCCGCGACTCCCGCTTCATCGCGGCGGTCAACAGCGACCCGCAGGCCCCCATCTTCCGCTTCGCCGACGCGGGCATCGTCGGGGATCTTTTCGAGATCGTGCCCCTCCTGACCGAGGGCCTGCGCCGGCGGCGCGGGGATGCCCGGTCCGTCCGGAAGGGGGGCTAGCATGCCGCGGAGCTACGACGTGGTCGTGGTGGGCGCGGGCCTGGCCGGCTGCACCGCCGCCCTGGCCGCGGCGCGGCGGGGCTGCTCGGTCGCGATCGTCGACCGCGGCCGCCGCGCCGGGTGCAAGAACGTCATCGGCGGCATCCTCTACGCCCCGGTCCTGGACCGCATGCTGCCCCGCTTCTCGGAGACCGCGCCGGTGGAAAGGCACGTCGTCTCCAAGACTCTGGGCTTCCTGACGGAAGGCGCTCAGTTGAGCCTGGAGCTGCGCGCACAGGAGTTCTCGGCCCCGCCGCGCTACAACCACAGCTACACCGTGCGCCGGACCGTCTTCGACCCCTGGCTGCTCGAGCGCGCCCGCGAAGCCGGGGCCGAGCCCATCCTCGCCACCACGGTCGAGGAGCTCCTTCATGAAGGCGGCGATCCGGCGCGGCCGGTGACAGGCGTGCGCTGCGGCCGGGACGGCGGGGAGCTGGCAGCCCGCGTCGTCATCCTGGCCGAGGGGGCCAACGCCCTGCTGTCCGAGTCCGCGGGGCTGCGTCCGCCCGCGGCGCCGCGCGAGGCCCTGCTGGGCGTCAAGGAGCTCCTGCGTCTCGACCGGGGCGTCCTGGAGGACCGCTTCGCCCTGGAGGGCGGGGAGGGGAGGGCCTTCGAGTTCTTCGGGGATCCGGTGCGGGACGGCTTCGGTTCCGGCTTCCTTTATACCAACCGGGACACCCTGTCCGTGGGCCTTGCCGTGAGCCTCCCCCACCTGGCGCGTCTCTCCCTGCGGCCGCACGAGCTCCTCGACCGGTTCAAAGCGCATCCTTCCATCCGGCGCTTCATCCGGGGCGCCGAGCCGGTGGAGTACTGCGCGCACCTGCTGCCCACGGGCAGCGCGCGGGGCATGCCCGAGCTGGCGCGCGACGGCCTGCTGCTGGCCGGGGACGCGGCGCGCCTGGCCAACATGTCGCACTATAAAGAACTCACCAATCTGTCCACGGCCTCGGGCCTGGCCGCGGGAGAGACGGCGGCCGACGCGGTGCGCTCCGGCGATGCGAGCCGCGCGGGCCTGGCCGGCTACCGGGCGCGCCTGGAGGCGGGCTTCGCGCTCAAGGATGTCAGGAAATACGCGCGCCTGGCCGACCTTCTGGAGAGCCGGCCGGAGCTCATCGGCCGCTATCCCCGCCGCCTGGTCGAGTCGTTCGTGGAGCACTTCACGGTCTCGGAGAAGCCCAAGGAAGAGGTGGAGCGGGACATCCTGCGCGCCTGGAACCGCGCCGCCAAGCCGGCAGAGATGCGCCGCGACCTGCTCGACGTCCTGGAGGCCTGCGGCTTCCCTCTGGTGCCGCTCATGAGGGGTGTGCTCCAGCCGTCCCTGCGCTCCGGCTGGGACTGGCTCAAGGCGTGGGGCCGGGGGGGGAAGCGATGACGCCCGAGCCCCTGGACGAGAGGCTGTCGCGGACCACGTTCGTGAAGGCGCCCGAACCGCACATCAAGCTCGACGCGGGGGTGTGC
>JAQUMZ010000458.1 GCA_028717865.1 Elusimicrobiota bacterium
GCCCAGGACCGGCTGGTCTTCTACGCCGGCGGGATCAAGACCCTGGCCTATTCCCTGCCGACGCTGGCGCTATTGGGTTTCTGGCTTCACTTCTCGCGCGCCTGGAAGCCGGCGGCGGGCCCGGCTAGCGCTCGATGACGTAGGCCGCGACGCGGGGCTGGAGGCGCCGATCGACCGCGGCCAGGGCTTTTTCGCCGCGTTTGAGCGCGGCCAACCGTGAGCGTGTTTTCGACGCTTCGTAAGCGACCCGGGTCTCGGCGGCCGCCCGCTGGGCGGCCGGTTTCTCGGCGGCGGCGCGCTGCTGGTCGTCCGAGAGCCATGCCAGGCAGGAGACCTGGAACGGTCCGCAGCCGTCGCTGCAGGCCTGCGGCGGCTTGATGCGGGTAATGATCTCGATGTGGCCGCTGCGGGCGCTGTAGCCGCAGACGCCGACGTCCCAGACCACGATCGTGCCGATGGGAAGGGGCCAGGAGGGGTCCTTGACCCGGCGCAGCTTGCGTTTGAGCAGGGAAGGATTCTTGTCGACGAAGCCGGCGAAGAGCTTGGCGTGGCGGGCCGCGCCGGCGTCGGCGATGGACTTCTTGTCCACGATTCCGACCGACTGCAGCGCGGCCTTGACGTGGGCGTAGCAGTAGCCCGTGAAGCCGATCTCGCGGTTCTTGATAAGGCGCGCCAGATGCGCCCCGGATTCCAGGTTGATCTTCTCCAGGGGCGGATCGGCGATTTGGAGGCCCTCCCCGAGCTTCGCGGTTTCGGTCGGTATCTCTCCGTGCGATTCGGGCCGGGGGTAGATATTGAGCCGGGCCTGCGGGGGCCGGGCGTCGGGCGAGGCCGCGACGGCGTCGGCGTCGCCCAGGGCGGACGGCTCGCCCATAAGTTGCCGGCGCGTCTGCGCGAGCTTGGCGGACAATGCCGCCGAGATGTCCGCGGGCAGCAGCGAGCGTCCCAGCCGGGCCTGCGCGGCGAAGGCCGAGCATTTTTCGTCGGCGATGGGCGACATGCCCTCGCCGGCCGTGACCGAGGCGTCGAGATACGCCTGCAGGGCCCGGCGCCGCCCCAGGCAGCGGCGATAGGCCGCGCGCCGGTCCTTCACCTCGTCGCGCGCCTCGGTCTGGCAGGCCCTGGACAGCGCCTTGTCCTCCTGGCTCAGTGGGTATTTCTGTCTGGTCGGAGCGAAGCGCTCCTCCACGATGGCGCCGATTTCCAACTCGTCGGCTACCCGGCTCACCATGAGCGCGTAGACCTCCGGCGCGACGGCGCCGCGGCCGCGTTGGACGCACTCGGCGCGTTCGACCGCCGCCTCGAAGCGGTCCCGGCGTTCGGCGGCCGTCTTGCGGTCGGGCTCCTTGAGTGCCGCGATGAAGACGTCGAGCGCCGCGGGGTCGGGCATGTCCCGTTTTTCTAGGTAGGAAACGCCCGCCTGGCGTGCGACGAACTCGAAGGTTTGCTCGAAGTCCTGCTTGTCCGCGGCGTTTGCGACCGGCACGACGGGCCGGCGCCTCGGTTTGCGCGTCTGCGCCGACGCGGGCAACAGCAATGCGAGAATCGCGGCGATGATGCGCGACATAAGTGGGATCATAGCAGCTTGCTTGCGGGCCCACTCTGGGCCATTGGGGCAAATCCCGGACAGAAATAGGCCTATGCCGGCCTGGGCCGACGGCATTTAAGCCGAATAAACCCTGTGGGGCGCGAATACGTGAAATACGTGAATACGTGAAAGCGGGGCACCAGCACAAGCGGGGCACCAGCGAGGCTCTGGCCAGGGGCGGCCCGGAATTTCCTAGAATAGTCCGGCATGAAAATATTCAATTCGCTTTCCCGCAAGCTGGAGGAATTCCAGCCGATCGATCCGGCCCGGGTCGGGCTTTACACCTGCGGCCCCACGGTCTACAATTTCCAGCACATCGGCAACTACCGCACCTACATCTTCGAGGACACGCTCAAGCGCGCCTTGAAGCTGTCCGGCTACCAGGTCCGCCACGTCATGAACATCACCGACGTCGGGCACCTGGTCAGCCAGGCCGACGAGGGCGAGGACAAGATGGAGGTCGGAGCCTCGCGCGAGGGGAAAAGCGCGTGGGAGATCGCCAAGCTCTACACCGCGGCCTTCCTCCAGGACACCCGGGACCTCGGCCTGCTGCCGCCCGACGTCCTTTGCCGGGCCACCGAGCACATCCCCGAGCAGATCGACCTGGTCCGGCGCCTGGAGGCCAAGGGCTTCCTATACCGGACCAGCGACGGCCTGTATTTCGACACCTCGAAGTTTCCGGGCTACAGCCGTCTGGCCGGCGAGGCCCACGTGGCCGGAATCCAGGAGGGCTCCCGGGTCGGCGCCAACCCGGAGAAGCGCCGCGCCACGGACTTCGCGGTGTGGAAATTCTCGCCCCCGGACCGCAAGCGCCAGATGGAGTGGGATTCGCCTTGGGGGCGGGGCTTCCCGGGCTGGCATCTCGAGTGCAGCGCCATGGCCATGAAGTACCTGGGCGAGACGTTCGACATCCATTGCG
>JAQUMZ010000459.1 GCA_028717865.1 Elusimicrobiota bacterium
TCTGGCGGAAGTCCGTCAGGTTCTTGAGCTTGCCGTCCAGCTGGGACTGCTTCGGCGCGAAGCCGCTCCCCTTGAAGACGTTGCCGCCGCCGAAGCGGTTGCCCAGCTGGCTGGAGAGCTTGGCGCCGGAGAGGCCGCCGAGCTTCCGGGTATCCGTGAAGTGGTCGGGGGTCTGCGGCAGCCCCTCGCCCTCCTTCGCCTTCGCGGCGTCGGTCTCGTCGCCCTCGGGCTTGGCCTCCTCGGGTTTGGCGTCCTCGGCCTTGGCGGCGGCCCGCACCGCGTTGGGGTCGTCCCACTTGATCTGGCCCTCGCCGGCCTTCGATATGTAGGCCAGGGACTTGCTGCCCTGGCTGTCGCGCATCCCGACCCTCACGGACATGTCCGGCGCGGCCAGTTGGGGGTCGGAACCCGCTCGGCGCACCTGGCCCTGCTGCAGGACGCCGTAGCCGATGAGCCCGGCCCCGCCCAGGGCGCACGCCAGCAGCGCGACCCCGGCCTTGCCGCCCATGAGCCCCGCGAAGCCCCACGTGGAGGCCGTCTTGCTCGCCGCGCTCGGGAGCGCGACGCCCGCGCCCTTGCGCTCCTTCTCCTCTTTCTTGAGGACGGGAATCTGGACGTTATCGGGTCTTTCCTGTTCCATACGCGCCTCCCGGCGTGCGCCGCTACCCCCCTACTTCGCCAACAGCGACGTGATGCTGCCCATCAGGCCCGCCACGCCGGCCAGGGCCAGCAACGAAGCCGGCATCTTGTTCGGCCACAGGAGCGCCGCGGTGCCCGCCGCGGCCTCGATGCCTCCCGCCACGCAGAGGATGGTCCCCTGACCGCTCTGCCCCTGGCCGGCGATCATGCCGCCCATCACGGCGGCGATGCCGGCCATGATCGTCGCGGCGGCGAGCATGGCCAGCTGGATGCCCTCGAGCGTTTCCGCCACCGCGACGGTCCAGGGGTTGGTCTGCAGCGGGCGCTTCACGATCGATAGGACCCCGATGACGGTGATGATGACGGACGCCAGCATCAGCATGCCGACGGCCAGGTTCAGCATGCCCTGGTACGGGGTCTTGTTCCCGGAGTCGCCCGTGTCCGGCACGCTCGTCGCCGGGTTGGGGGTGACGGAGGCGTCGCTGGTCGGATTGACGGGACTGCCCTCCCCGCCGCCCTCGTCCGAGCTGAAGCCGCCGCCCCCGGCGCCGGCGCCCTGGATGGCCTGGCCTCCAGCCTGCGCGCCCTCCCACTGCTGGGAGTGGATGGCGGCCTGCGTCGCGGCGCCTTCCTTGCGCGCGCCCCCCATGGCCATGTTCATCTTGTCGAGCCGCCGGGCCGCGGCCCCGCTCAGGCTGCTGCCGCGGTTGGCGACGGCCGTCTTGGCCTGCGTGACCTGGGCGCGCCGCGCGCCGGACATCGCCGACATCTGGCGCACCGCGGAGTTGTTGAGCTTGGCCTGGCCGAAGCCCTGGCCGATCCCGCCCGAGAGGCCCGCCCCGCCCGCGAGCTGCCGGTTGCCGGCTCCGAGGTTCGAGGTCATGTTCCCGAACTTCCTCTGGAGCCCGGCGCCCTGGCCGCCCTGGGCGTCGGTGCTCTGGCCCTTCATCAGGGCCTCCGCCATCTGCTGGGCCTGGGCCTGCGGGTCGCCCGCGACGGGCTTGCCGTCCTGGCCGATCTCGGCGGACTTGGCCGCGTCCTTGGAATCGGCACCCGCGTCCTCGGCCTTCGCCTCGGGCTTGGCCGCCGAGGCCGACCCGCCGAAGATGCCCTTGTTGGCCCGGGACGCCATGTCCAGGGACGACGGGCCGCGGGCCGAGCTCAGGATGGGCCCGCTCTCCGACGAGGAGCTCCCGGCCCTGAAGGCGCTGCCCACGGCGGGCAGCTCCTTGACCGAGGCCTTGTGGATCTCGTTGTAGGTCACGAGCCCGCCCAGGGCCATGCCGCCGAGGACCGTGGACAGGATCGCGGCCTTGGACGTCGCGAGGACCGCCAGCTTGGCCGCCATGCCCCCGGGGAACCCGGCGCCGCCGGCCGCGCGGCCGCCGACGCTGGCCGCACCCTTCATCCATGACGGGAGCGCAGCTCCGCCCTTGCGCTCCTTCTCTTCCTTCTCGTTCATATTGTCATCGGCCATGGCGACCTCCTCGGACCTTCACCCGGGCTCCCTTCCCTATCTCCTCAAGTCTCGGGTGGCACGTTCCCGAGCCCTTTCGGGGCCTGCGCCACCATCGTAGGCCCCTCTTGCGCCGGGGGGGCGGTCTCGGCCCCGGGCGGAGGCCCGCCCGATTGGCCTCCCCGCATGTCCGCCGGCATTTCCTTGGCGGAAGCATCCGTCTTGGCGCTGATGTCCGTCTTGCTCTCCTCGGCGGCGTTGGAGTTCACCAGCACCATGCCCGCCTGGAACGCGATGATGGCCCCGATGCCCGCGAACATGAGCCCCTGCATCACCTGGCTGTAGGGCTTCATCGTCATCATGATGCCGCAGACCACCGCGGCGCCGGCCGCGATCATCGCCACCACG
>JAQUMZ010000460.1 GCA_028717865.1 Elusimicrobiota bacterium
CTCGTCCCGCTCGTGCCAGATCGCCATCAGGCCGGTTCGGCGGCGGAGGCCGGCGGCGCCGCCGCGACGGCCCGGGGCCTTTGCCCCGCGTAGCCCTGCAGGTGCAGTTCCACCAGCGAGGGCGGCTTGCCCGCGGCGATGTCCAGCACCCGCTCCATGATCATCTCCAGCGCCAGGGTCTCCAGGATCGCCCGCAGGCGCAGCTGGCCGGACACGGGCACGCAGACCAGGTTGGCGAAGGCGATGCCGATGAACGCCGAGGACAGGGCCAGCGCCATGGCCGGGCCGATCTTGGTGGGGGAGGAAAGTTGCTCCAGGACCCGGATCATGCCCAGCAGCGTCCCGAGCAGTCCGAACATGGGCGACAAGGTCCCCATCGTGCGCAGGATATTGGCGTCCTCCTGGCGCCGCAAGCGCATCTGCCTTATCTCCGACTCCAGCAGGCGGCGGGTCTCGTTGGACTCCCCGGCGGCGATGGCCACGCTGACGGCGCGTTCCAGGAAGCCGCCGGCGAAATTCCCGCCCTCGCCTTGCAGGGACAGCAGGCCGCCCTCGCTCTGGGCCCGCCGCGCCAGCAGCGCCATCCGAGCTACGATCTCCCCGGGTTCGGGCACGCCGCGGGGGGAGAACAGGGCCAAGGTGCCGGTCACGGCGCTGAGCACCTGGCGCCAGGGCGCGTTGATGAGCACCGCCACGGCGGTCCCCCCGAGGACTATGCCCACGCCGTGCAGGTTGAGCATCGATCTGCCGTTGACGCCGCCTACGTAAACGCCGGCACCCGCCGCGCACAGCACGCCCAGGAGGAATGTCCAGTTCATGCGAGAAGTTTAACGGGGCCGGCGCGGCTTGTCAAGGACGGCGCTGTTACAGTCGGTGCCCCGCTTTCACGTTTTCACGTATTTCACGTATTTGGAATTTTCGAGAGTAAGGGCAATAGAGCTTGGCCTTTCCCGTGAAGCGAGCGCTCGACGCCGTCCAGTCGAGCGCGGCGGCCGCAGGCCGCCGGAAGAACCGCAATGCGATGGGGAAAGAGCGCGCGCATGAGCGACTCCGTCATATTCTGCAATGCCCGGCACCGCAATAAATCCGTTATGCGGCTTTGCTATGCTTCCTGGCGCAACGCCATGGAAAGACCGCCGCCGGATGGATCGGGCACCGACGAGGAGGTGCGCAACCTGACGGATCTCGAATCCCGGCTGCGCCGGGGAGCCGCGGCCCGCAGGGCCGTCGAGCTTGCGGGCCGGCTCGAGGAGCTCGAGGCCTCCGCCGCGGTCGCCGAGGACCGGCGCGCCAGCCTCGCCGCCAGCCTCGCGACGCTGGAAAGCCGCCTGCAGGAGCTGCTGCGCCAGGAACGTCAGGCCAAGGAGGAGAGCCTGCGCCTCCAGATCCGCATCCCCGAGATAGAGCGCCGCCTGCGCGAAATGCGGGGGCGCCCCGAGGCGGAACAGGAGCGAGCCCGACAGGCCGCCGCGCGCCTGGCCGGGCTTGAAAACAGCCTCGGGGAAGCCAACGCCCTTTGCGAGCCCGCCCGAACCAGCGCCCGCGAGGCCATCGAGCGCGCCGCGCAGTTCGAGGAGCAGTTGCGCCGGACCTTGACGCTGCGCCAAGAGGCGGAAGTCTCGCTGGCCGCGTCGACCGCGCTGATAGCGGAGCTCGACCGGCGGCTCCAGGACCAGCCGCGGCGCCTGGAAGAAGCGCAGGCGGCCGCGCAAAAGGCCTCCGAGCGCGCGGGGCGCCTGCAGGGCGAGCTCAAGGCGCAGACGGCGCGCCTGACCGAGGCCCGGGCCAAGGCCGCCCAAGCGCAGGAAAACTGCGCCCGGCTCGAGAACCGCCTGCGCGAGGAGACCGCGCGTCTGGCCGAATCCCAGGCCCGGGCCAAGGACGCCCTCGAACGCGCCGCGGGCCTGGAAGGGGAGCTGGCCGAGGCCGCCCGGCGGCAAGCCGAGCAGGAGGAGGGCCTCGCCGAACTGTAGGGACGGCCCCGCGCGGACCCGGACGCGCCCGCGCCAGCCGAGGAACTGCCCGGGCTTCCGGTCCTCGAACCGCTGCTGGATCCCGGCTGGGGCAAGATCATAGATTTCCTGCGCCGGTCCATGAGCGGGGCCTACGCCCAACTGCGCAAGCTCTCCGCCTCGCCGCTGGCCCCCCAGCAGCACCGGGCACGGCTTCAGCCGCGAGGCTCTCGCCCGCCTGCCCGAGCCTTTCGCCACTTCCAAGCCCGGCCACCTGGGGCTGGGCCTGCCTCTGGCGCACCGGGTGCTGGGACGCTGGGGAGGGGACGCCTGGAGGCCGCCAACAACCCGAAAATCGGAGCCGCGCTCCACCCTGCGCCTGGCCCGCGGCGAGGAGCCTGCGGCCGCTCCGGGAGCCCCTCCGAAAGGCTCAGGCCTTTAGGCAGTAGCCGACTTTAACGACCGTCTCGATGTTCTTGCCGAAACGGCCCAGTTGGCGGCGCAGGGCCTCCACGTGCTTGTCGACCGTGCGCGTATTCATGGGCTCCTT
>JAQUMZ010000461.1 GCA_028717865.1 Elusimicrobiota bacterium
GGGAACCTTGTGCGTCTTGACCGACGAGGAAGGGGCATCCACCCAGCCGAAACGCAGGGCCAGCCAGCGTACCAGCGGCGTGAAGGCCAGGGACAAACCGAAGGAAACGGCGATGGCCAGCCAGAAGAGCTTCCAGTTCGACAGCGCGGTCATGGCTTCAACCGATACACCGAGCAGGCCGGCCCCTGGAAGACGGCCTCGGCGTGGCCGGGGACCAATCCGGCCCAGTTGGCGTAGGCCCGCTCGGAAACGTCGAGCTGGGGGGCCAGGCGCCTGGCCTCGCGCGGCACGAGCAGGACGTGGCTGAAGCCCTCGGCGGCCAGGCGGCGGGCATAGGCGGCCGGATCAGCGGCCTCGTCGGCCCAGGCCAGGAAGGGATTGGGGGCGTTGACCGTGGTGGCGACGCAAGGCTGGCCGGCATAGTAGGAACGCTGCTCTCCCACGACCAAAATTTTATCATTTCCGGCCGAGTGGTCCCGGGTCCAGGCCGCGCAGGGATAATACTCCAGCCGCTTCGACAAGAACGTCTCGCGGTCCTCTGCGCCCCACAGCACCGCAGCGCTGCCGAAAACGGAGTGCGCGAAAAGAAAAACCAGGACATGGGTCGCGGTCAGCAGGCCCGCCGCGCCGAGCAGAGCGCGCCGGGCGCGGGGCCCGCCGTGCGTCCACAGCCCGTGCAGGCCCCCGGCCGCCGCCAGGCACAGCAAGGGCGCCAGGACGGTCAGGAAGCGCAGCACCACGCCCGTGCAGAACCAAACCGCCAGGTAAAGCGCGCAAAAAACCAGCAGCCAGCGGGCCGGGCGGGACCGGCGGGCGAACCACGCGGCCGGCGGCAGGCACCAGAAGCACAGCTCCCAGCCCATGTCCCCCAGCACGTCCATGCCCCCGCCGAAGCGCAGGCTGTTGCCCAGCAATTGCGCCGGCAGCTTGGCCAGGGCCAGCCACCACGGACCGCCGAAGCCGTACTCGGTGAGCACCTGGAAGTAGCGCCGGGCGCCCTCGGCCGGCCAGCCGGACCGCGTGCTCGGAAAAACCTCGTACAAGAACGGGAAAACCGGGTTGCCGATGGTCCAGGCGTTCTTGGCCAGCCAGGGCAGGAAAACCGCCGCGGCCAGGCCCGCGAATAGCGCGAGATCCGCCCAGCGCCGGCGCAGCCGCGGCGCCGCGGCGCAGCGCGCCAGGAGCATCAGCCCCAGCACGCCCGCCAACCCCCCCGCGGTGTACTTGGTGCCCAAGGCCAGGCCGGTGAACACGGCCGACAGGGCCAGCCGCCCCCTGCCCGGCGCGCCCGACGGGTCGTCGGCGGCGGACAGCCAGCGCCAGAAGGAAAGCGCGGCGGCCGTGGTCCAGAGCATCGCCAGCGGCTCGACATAAGTCGTGGAGGACAACAGCATGACCGCCGTATGCGTGACCAACAGCAGGCAGGCGATCACGCGCGTTCCGGCGGGAAGCTCGCGCGGCGCGGTCCATATCCAGGCGGCCGACAGGGCCGTCGCGCCGAACATCAGCATTTGCGCCAGAAGATCCGAGCCCAAGGCCAGCGCCAGCGTGAACAGCATTTCCCCGTTTTGCGGGAAATGGGCGAACACCGTCTGGCCGGAAACCGTGAAGCCGCCCGCGTGCAGATACGCCCGCGGCAGGGCCAGATGATAGACCAGGGAGTCGTACTGATGCGGCGGGACCCAACAAAGCCAGAACAAGGCTCCCAGAACCGCCAAAACGCCGCCCGCGGCCAGGGGGCGCCGGCGCCAGTCCTCGGGCCAGGCGGCCGCCGCCGCCGCGGCGCGCAGTTCCGGGTAGCCGGCCAGCCAGAGTCCGCCCAGCACCGCGGCCACGCTGGCGCTGGAAAGCAGCCTCAGCGCGGCCAGCGCGAAGACCGCCAAGGCCAGCGCGCCCAGGCCCAGCGTGGCGCCCGCCACGATCTTCTCGGCCTCCTCCAGGCCGGGCAGGCCCATGCGCCCCAGGATCGCCCGGCCCGCCCCCACGGCGCAGGCCAGGACCACGGCCAGCAGCACGGTCGCGCCCAGGCCCGCGCGCGCCGCCGGCCAAAAAAACGATGCCGCCGTGGCGGCCGCGAAAACGACGCTGGCGCCGCAATACCAGGACAGCAAAGACGAGCGCGTAAGCGAAGCGAGCGCGCAACAAGACCAGCGCGTGAGCGAAGCGAGCGCGCAACCGCCGCCCCCATATGAGGGGGGCGGCAGTTCCGTTGGGGTGGTCATAGCCGGCCGAGCCGCAACGCCAACATCATCGCGCCTTCGGCGTCAGCAGGTCGAAACGCGCCAAGCGCGCGCGCTGCAGGAGATACTGTCCGAGCAGGACCAGGCTGGAAAGCCCGTAGACCAGGCTGCGCTTGAAGTTGATCGAGGAGGCCTCGGGGAAATAGCGCACGGCCACCGGGATATCGCCCATCCGGAAACCGCAGCAGGCGGACTGCACCAGGAATTGCTGATCGAACACGAAATCGTCGGAGTTGCGCTCCCACGGAACGGTCTCCAGG